>JAFPCE010000100.1 GCA_017390245.1 Selenomonadaceae bacterium | reverse complement strand
GATATTTGCCCAGCCCAGAAGGCCATAACCAATATCACCTAAAGCCCACACTGCTTCAGCATTTACCAGACAGCCAAAGAAGGATGCCAGGACGAAAACGAAACGGCCCACATTTAAGGCCTTAACATTGCGCTTAAAGAGATAACGGATATTTGCCTCTGCCTGATAGCAGTAACCAATAAGAGAAGTAAATACAAACAGCACAATGATAATAGCCAGTGCCTTGCCTGACCAAGTGCCAAAGCTGTTAATTAAGGCAAACTGTGCCCATTTAATACCGGACTCTAAGCCATTAACATTATTTACCAGCAAGCCGCCTGCACCATCAGATACATCAAAGGTGCCTGTTAAGAGAATAATCATAGCGCTGGCAGTACCTACAAACAAGGTATCTACATAGGTAGAGAAGGACTGTATCAAGCCCTGCTTAACAGGATGGGAGCATTCTGCCGCTGCAGACACAATAGCGCCGCAGCCCATGCCTGCTTCATTGGAATAAATACCACGCTTAACACCCCAGGAAACGGCAGAACCTATAATACCGGCAAAAAGCTGATCCATGCCAATGGCAGATTCTACAATCATGCAGAAAAGCGCTGGGATCTGGTCCAGATGGGTGCCAATAATCACAAAAGCAAAACCGATATATATGAGGCACATAAATGGTGTCAGTATCTCTGCCACTCTGGCTATACGCCTGATACTGCCAAAAATAATAACTGACAAAAAGATACAGCAAATAAGGCCTACTGCAATGCGGTTAACATCAAAGGCTTCCTCAAATACCAGCACTAAAGAATTTAACTGCACGCCTGGCAGCAAAAAGCCAGGACCAAGGACAGCCAGAAAAGCAAAAAGCTTCGCATAAGGCTTGCACTTCAGGCCATGCTCCAGATAAAAGGCAGGACCGCCCATAAACACACCGCTGGAGTTTTTCACTTTATAGGCCTGGCCCAATACAGACTCTACAAAGGCTGATGCCGCACCAATAATGGTAATGAGCCACATCCAGAATACAGAGCCAGGACCACCCATGAAAATGGCAGTAGCCACACCAGCAATATTGCCCATACCCACGCGGGCACCAACTGTGGTAGCAAAGGACTGGAAGGAAGAAATACCATGATCTGTCTTCTTATCACCGAAAAGCAGCCCAATCATGTCACCTAAGAGCCTTACCTGTGGCAGCCCCAAACGGATAGAAAGATAAATGCCTGCACCTAAGCACAAGCCTACTAAAGCCATACTCCAGATAAGAGAGTCCAGCTGATTAACAATTGCGGAAAAATTTTCCATAGTCCACCCCATCCTCTATTTCATTCTTAAAATAATTAGTAAAACAAGAAATGAAATAGAATTATTTTACACCAATCCCCAAAGATTGCATGTCATGTTTGCTATTTTAAGGAAATCACAGGCAAAAGTCAATATTTCTTAATTGTATACATATTAACATTCTAAACTAAGAGCATAATAAAAATTATAATATTCGTTTCATAAACACAAAACAAAAAAAATCGGTGTAAACACAAGCATTTACACCGATTTTACAGTATTTAAATTATGAAAACTATTCGTCTAAAAGTGTCTTGCGGCCAGTATATTCAAGATATTCTCTTATAACCTCATCCTCAATGAGCTTTAAGGTCTCAGGATCTTTGCCGCCAACCTTTTTACCTTCTATTTCTACAGCATGCTGGCACATACAGGAGGATGCAGTAACAATGACCTCATCTGCATCGTACATTTCCTCCAGGGTAAAGGCCCTCTCTATAACAGTGATGCCTAAACGTCTGCAGGCTTCTGTCATGTGAGTTTTGGCAATGCCCCGGAGAATCAGGTTATCGTCAGGATGAGTTATAAGCATGCCATCCTTGATAATCTGAACGTTGCTGTGGCAGCACTCAGTGACATAGCCATCACGATGGAGAACGCATTCGTCAGCTCCGGCATCTACAGCAGCCTCTGTCCCCATAACTGCAGGCAGCAGATTCAAGGTTTTGGCATTGCCATGAAGGAAGCGGGTATCTGGGCGGACTATGAGCTTCATCCCCTGCTTAGGATTGCCAGCCTTGGACGGACAGATGTAGACCCAGATTTTTCCCTGCATGTCCTTGCTGTAAGCATGACCACGGGGTGCTGTGCCACGGGTAACCTGCCAGTATACAAAATGGGTCTCACCCTCTACCTGCTGCAAAAGCTCAGTAATCAGCTTGCCTAATTCCTGCTTTTCCATTGGAATCTTAATATCAAAATATTTAGCGCTGGTATAAAATCTGTCTAAATGATCCTCCAGCAAATAGGCAACATGGTTGCCGCCAATAGTTGCATCATATACACCGTCACCAAAGAAATGGGAACGGTCATTAAAAGGAATCATCACTTCATCTGGTGTACCAGTTTTGCCATCATAATAAGCTATCTCTTTATACATGCTGTCACCTCAAAACTGTCATAAATCTTATTAAAACAGAGTCACGGCTTTACCTGTTACATTGCTGCCAGAGTCTCTGCTATAAGCTGTACCTGTGGTGGAATGGTATCCAGCTCCAGTGTCTCAGCAGGAGAATGGATATCCTTGTTGTTAGTACCGATGGAAACCATATCCAAATCAGGATTTTTCTTGAAATGCCAGCTGCACTCCAAACCTGCATGAATAGTTGCCACACGCATTGGCTTGTTGTTCTGCTTCTCAAAAATGCCTGTCATCAGCTTGGCCAGCTCACTATCCTTGCGCTCCGCCCAACCAGGGGAAGTGCCTTCTATTTCAGCCTGCCAGTTTTTGCCATCTGCCAGATTTTCCACGATGCCCTTCATAACGTCTAAATCACTGTCTACAGTAGAACGTGGCATATACACCAGCTCCACTTTATCTTCTGTAGTGGTAATCATGCCAAGGTTAGCAGAGGTCTGCACCAGAGCTGGATTAAGCTCAGACATCTTCATAGCGCCATTTGGAATATCCAGAATCAAGGTCTCTAAAGAGTTATAAAAGCCTCTGGTAAATACCTTGGCAGGCATAGCTGCTGGAGTTACAGTAAATTTAGCATTTGGCTCTAAATCACCATAGCTTTCTGCAAACAGCTTGGCACAGGTACGGGAAATACGCTGCAGATTCTCCAGAGAAGAGCGGGCTACAATAGTAGCGCTGGCCTTAGATGGAATAACATTGCGGGCCTTGCCGCCATTAATATCTGCCAGCCAGAATTTCACATTATTTAAATCAATAGTGCCCAGCCAGTGATTCAGTACCTTAATGGCATTAGCCACACCGCTGTTTATCTCAGTACCAGAATGGCCGCCCTTTAAACCAGAAACAGTCAGGGTATAGGCCTCACCCTTTGGAGTGTCCAGCCACTGGATATTGCCATGCCAGCCTGCATCAAGATGGCCTGCACTGCCCACTGTCAGCAAATCATAGTCCTCAGAGTCACAGTTAAGCAGATACTTGGCGTCCTTCAGCCATTTTTCATCCAGATTAATAGCACCGCTCATGCCAGTCTCTTCATCTACGGTAATAATCGCGCGGATTGGACCATGCTCCTTCTGGTTCTTCATAACAAAGACAATAGTAGCTATGCCGATGCCATCATCAGCACCCAGGCTGGTACCATCTGCAGTTAAGAAATTGCCATTTCTCACCAGCTTAATAGCATCATTGAATTTATCGTATTCTACGCCCTCTTCCGCAACGCAGACCATATCCATGTGAGCCTGCATAATGGTCAGTGGCACATTTTCCTTGCCAGCACTAGCCGCCATATCTGCAATAATATTGTTACTTGCATCCTGCACTACCTGGCAGCCCATGGATTCAAATAACCCCTTTAAATAATCGCTGACAGCCTTTTCATGGCCAGATGGTCTTGGAATATTTGCTATTGGCTGAAACTCTGCCAATACTCCTTCTATGATTTCTTCATCAGTAAATGCTAACATCAATTACACCTCTTAAAAATATTTATATACTTTTCCCAAGCCTTTGGTCTGGGAGCTTTAACCTTAATAGCTTCTCCTGTTACAGGATGGGTAAACTCAATAGATACCGCATGCAATGCCTGCTTTTCGCCCTTGCCTCTGCCCTGGCCATACATAGCATCGCCTAAAACAGGTTTACCTGCATAGGCTAAGTGAACCCTTATCTGATGGGTGCGGCCAGTTTCCAGCTGCAGCGCCAGATGACTGAATTTATCAGACTTGGCAAGCACCTGAAAATGAGTAACTGCCCTTTGTCCCTTGTCTGTAACCATACGGCGGTTAGCATGGTAAATATCCTTGCCAATTTTAGCATCAATGATGCCATCAGGGTATTTATTCTCTATATCTGTGCCTTCCACCACAGCTTCATAACCACGATGGATTTGCCCTGCTGCCAGCAGCTTTTCCAGCTCAGTCTGAATTTTGCCAGACTTGGCAAAAAGCACACAGCCAGTAGTATCCCGGTCCAGACGGTGAATAGCCCGGATAGTTACTACCTGTCCTTTCTTCTTAAAGTACATAGCCAGGTAATTCGCCAAAGTCCCGCTAGTGGTCTGTCCTGCAGGATGTACCAGCATGCCTGCCGGCTTATTAACCACCAGCAAGTCCTTATCTTCATAGAGAACATCAACTGGTCCATCTTCTGGAGTTACACCGTAGCTGCTGTCCTTAAACTGGCGGACAGCTACCATATCGCCAGCATTCAGCACCCGCTTGCTATGAGCAGCTTTGCCATTGACATATATGCCTTTGTTAAAGAACAGCTTCTGGCGTTTTCTGGCAGATTCCTGCATAACATCTTTCACATAGACATCCACCGTCATGCCAGCATATTTATCTGCTACAATATATTTTTTCAGGCTGGAGTTTTTCTCAGCTCTTTTGCTCCCTGCCATAAAAAACCTCCCTACAGTTATTCACTTTTCCTATTATAACATAGCTCAAAAAAACCACAACAAAAAACATCTCCATTGCCAGCTATAAAACCAGCAATAGAGATGTTTATGCCTGAATATTTTATTGGTAGCGCTTTCCCCAGCATGACTGCAAATATTCCCGCTGCCTTGCTTCCCTGCCGTTTTCACTAGGCTGGTAGTAGCGTACACCCTGCATTTCCTGTGGCAGATACTGCTGCTCCTTGAAATGGCCAGGAAAATCATGGGGATAAATATAATCTATGCCATGTCCCAGCTTTGCTGCCCCCTTATAGTGAGCATCCCGCAAATGTACAGGCACACTGCCGCAGTTTCTATGGCGCACATCACCCAGAGCACTGTCTATAGCCATATAAGCAGCATTGCTTTTAGGTGCAGAGGCTATATAGGTTACTGCCTCTGCCAATGGTATTCTGGCCTCTGGCATACCTACAAACTGCACTGCCTGCACCGCTGCCATAGCTACCACCAGAGCCATAGGATCTGCATTGCCCACGTCCTCAGCTGCACAGATAGCCACTCTGCGGGCGATAAAATTCACATCCTCACCGCCAGCCAGCATTCTGGCTAAATAGTGTATAGCAGCATCAGGGTCGCTGCCCCGCATGCTTTTAATAAAGGCAGACACTGTATCATAATGATTGTCTCCCTTTTTGTCATAGCTTTGCAGCTTGTCACCTAAGATGGACTCTAAAAGCTCAATATTTATCTCTGCGCCATCATCCACCATAGCTGCAGCCTGCTCCAGCATATTCAATGCCATTCTGCCATCACCATTGGCAAAACCAGCTATGGCAGAAACTGCCTCCTGGGTGCACGTTAAATTTCTCTCCCCCAGGCCTCTTTCCTTGTCATTCAAGGCCTGAACCAGCATTTTTTCAATATGCTCATTTTCTAATGCTGTTAAACGCACTATGCGCACTCTGCTTAAAAGAGCATGGTTTACCTCAAAAAATGGATTTTCTGTAGTAGCACCTATTAACGTCAGCCGTCCATCCTCTACATAAGGCAGCAGTACATCCTGCTGGCTTTTGTTAAAGCGGTGTATCTCGTCGATAAACACAATGGTACGCTTCTGATAGTACTTTCGCTGCTCCGCCGCTTCATCCACAATTTTCCGTATGTCACCAATGCCTGCTGCTACAGCATTAAGCTTTTTGAAGCTGCTGTTGCTGAGGCCTGCAATCATCTGAGCGATAGTTGTCTTGCCAGTACCTGGCGGACCAAATAATATCATGGATGGCAGCTGATCCTTTTCAATCATGCGCCTGAGATAACGGCCTTTACCTACTGCTTCCTCCTGCCCGATAAATTCATCGAAATTCCTGGGACGCATGCGCTGTGCCAGTGGCTCGTATCTGCCCTGGCTGGTTTTTGCCTCCTGCTCTGCTGCAGCTGCAAATAAATCAAAACCATTATCCATTTTATTTTTCTCCTGTAGAGCCAAATCCCCCTGTACGGGCTGCACCTGAACCTGCAGCATCATCATCTGCAGTTAGATATTTATAAAAAATTCCCTGGGCTATGCGAATGCCCTTGCCAATATGCACCGCTACATCGCTGTGATTTACCAATGGCACCATAATATGGCCTTCGTTGTCTGGATTATTGTAGTAGTCTGCATCAATGATACCCTGGCTGTTGATACAGCTCAGCTGCATTTTCACTGCTATGCTGGAGCGTATATGTATGCCCAGGTACTCATCCTTTTGCATATATGCCTTCAAGCCAGTTGGCACTAGTGTAACCTGATGTGGTGGCAAATCCACGGCCTCAGCCGCTTCAATATCATAGCCGGCACTGGCAGCTGTCTTGCGTTTTGGCAAATGAATATCTGCAGCTTCATAGGCTTTAACTACCTCAAAGCCCCGCAGCCTTTTCTTATCCATTATTGTTCACCTTTTCCCGTAATACTCACTACAAGGCAAAATCTGTGTATTCTCAGATTTCTGCAGCCTTTTTGTCAAAGTTCTCTACAGGACGGCTCATGGTAATAGTGGAAATAGCATGCTTGTACACCAGCTGCTGCTTTCCCATGGAATCCAT
>JAFPCE010000099.1 GCA_017390245.1 Selenomonadaceae bacterium | reverse complement strand
ATTTTCTGGGAAAAATAAAAGCACCACTACAGAAGTGATGCATTATTGCAATGGCTGGGGTAGCTGGACTCGAACCAACGCATGCTGGATTCAGAATCCAGTGCCTTACCAACTTGGCGATACCCCAATATTCTGTTGACGAATGATATATTACCGCAATTTTAACTTCTTGTCAACACATTTTCCAGAAAATCAGATATTTGGCAGCTGCCAGTTAATTGGTTCTATACCATTAGCTGTTAAAAAGCTGTTAACACGGGAAAATGGGTGGCTGCCAAAAAAGCCCCTGTAGGCAGACAAAGGGCTGGGATGGGCAGACTCAATAATTAAATGACGCCTGTTGGTAATTAAGGCTTTTTTCCGTCTGGCAGGACTTCCCCACAAAATAAAGGCTACGGGTATTTCTCTTTCATTTAAGAGAGAAATAATTTTGTCTGTAAAGCTTTCCCAGCCCTTGTCCCTGTGGGAATTAGCCTGATGGGCTCTGACAGTTAAAACAGTGTTCAGTAAAAGCACCCCTTGCTTAGCCCAGGGCAGCAGGCAGCCATTATCAGGTACACTGCAGCCTAAATCATCAGCCAGCTCCTTGTAAATATTTACCAGAGATGGAGGCGGTGGTACATTAGGCATCACGGAGAAACTCAGACCATGGGCCTGGCCAGGTTCATGATATGGATCCTGTCCCAAAATCAGCACTTTAGTATCAGCATAGCTGGTATAATGCAATGCGTTAAAAATATCATACATATCAGGATAAACCACATTCTGCCGGTATTCCTGTATCAAAAACTGGCGCAGCTGCTGATAGTATGGCTTGGCCATTTCTTCCTTTAAATATTTGCCCCAGTCATTTTTAAAAATTTCCAACGATATTCCTCCAAAAAAATAATGGTGTCTTATGACGCCATTATTATATACCAAATTTATTTTTCACCCAATGCTTTATGGAGATATTCTGCTACTTCCTGGCCATTTTCCAGATCCATAACAGCATTTAAGATTTCCTTAGCCTGCTGATAGGTAACAGAACGAATCATTTCCTTAACTCTTGGAATGGATGGTGCACTCATGCTGAGCTCCTTGATACCCATTGCCATGAGAATAACAGCCGCATAAGGATCGCTGGCCATTTCACCGCACATGCCAGACCAGATATTGTGCTTTTCAGCAGCCTCAATAGTACGCTGAATCAGCTGTAATACTGCTGGATGGAAATGGTTATACAGATAACCTACATTAGGATTGATTCTGTCTACAGACAGGGTGTACTGTACCAGATCATTAGTACCAATGCTGAAAAAGTCTACATATTTACCCAGCATTGGCGTCATGACAGCAGCTGCTGGTGTTTCAACCATAATGCCTACCTGCACATGCTTGGAATATTCCTTGCCTTCATCCTCCAGCTCCTGCATGGCTTCTCTGATAACGCCCCGCAGCTGCAGGACCTCATCTACGCTGATAACCATGGGTGCCATAATGCCTGTTGGACCAAAGACACCGGCACGGAGAATAGCCTTCAGCTGTGGCATGAATATTTCCTTGTGCTGCAGGCTGATACGAATCGCACGATAACCCAGGAAAGGATTATCCTCCTTAGGAATATTGAGATATGGCAATGGCTTATCACCACCAATATCCAGGGTACGGATAACGCACATCTCACCCTTGCAGGCTTTTACAGCCTTAGCATAGCTCTCATACTGAGTTTCCTCAGATGGAATATCATTACTTTGCATAAAGAGGAATTCTGAACGGAACAAGCCAATGCCCTTATTGCCATACTTTTCTGCAGACTCTGCATCAGCTGGAGAGCTGATATTGCAGGCCAGCTGAATCTGTACTCCATCCTTTGTTTCAGCAGGAGCATCCTTCAGGGCCAGATATCTGGCAATGTCCTCCTGGATTTTCTTCAGCTTCTGCTTATAATCAGCCAGTACCTCCGGCTCTGGATTAACGATAATTTCACCAGACTTGCCATTTAAAATAGCCAGGCTGCCATCAGGCAGCTCGTCAGCTGTTTTATCTAAACCCACTACAGTAGGAATAGCTCTGGACTTGGCAATAATAACAGCATGGCAGGTTGTACTGCCCTCACCCATGATGACACCGGCAATCTTTTCATCTGGAACAGCAGCTACAGCAGATGGTTCTACGGAATAGCCGCAGAGAATCAGCTTTTCATCTCCCAGCTCTGGCTCCTTGATACCAAGAATAACCTTGGCAATACGCTTGCCTACGTCCAGCACATCCGCTGCTCTTTCCCGCAGGTAATCATCATCCATTTCCGCAAAAATGGCTGCTGACTCCTGAGAGGAAGCTATTACCGCCTCTGCAGCATTGCCTAATTCTTCAGTTTTTTCCACCATGCCATCTGTCAGCATAGGATCTTGTACCAGCATGGAATGAGCTTCCATGATATCTGCCTGGTCGTCCTGCCCCTTTGCCCGCATGGCTTCAACATTTTTCTCCAATATCTCTGCAGACATTTCTATAGCTTTGTTCAGCTTTTCCAGTTCCTCAGCCTTATCTCCTGGCTTATAGGCAGCTAAATACTTGGTTAAGTCCTGTCCCACCAGCTTGATTCTGCCAATAGCAATACCTGGAATAGCTCCCATGCCCTTAAAATTATCTGACATTTTTCTAACCTCCTGGTTGTAGATTCCTATCAAAACTCTCTTTGACTTTAATCCTCACCAAAGCCGGTTTTAATCAATTCGCCAAATCTTTCAATAACTGCATCTTCATCCTCACCATCTGCAGTAATGGTGATAACAGTGCCCTTCTTTGCCTTCAGAGTCATAATCCCCATCAAACTCTTAGCATCAGATTTTTTGCCAGTTTCAGGAATAGTTAAAGTAATCTTAGATTTATAATTCCTGGATTCTTTAGCTATCTGGCCTGCTGGACGTGCGTGTAAACCCTGCTCATTAACAATAGTAAATTTTTCTTCTCTCATTTGTTTCCCCTCATTTCTCAGTTTATGTTATACTATAATTAATTGTAATATTTATGCAGAAAATTTTTCCTGCATACTCACAATTCGACATTTATAGAAAATTCCCTGCCTATAAATAAAAAATATGCTATGCAGGATTTTTCAGAGTGATGTCGAAATTTTACAATTGTTTGAGTTATATTATAAACTCACTTATATTTTATCAAAAAATAAAGCGTAGTGGTGTTATTTGTGACCTTTTTTTACATAATTTTTGCAATTTTATTTACAGGCATTGCTACAGTTTATATGGCAGGAAAATGGACAGGCATGAGGGTGCCTCTGGCATCTCTGCTGATGTGTGCTCTTTGGGCTGCAGGCATTAATTATGCCATGATTGCTTTAGTTCCATTTTTAAATATATCTTATTTTTATACCCTGGGCTGCCTGCTTTTACTGGCCGCAGTAACTACTACAGCTTTTAACAGCCTGCTTTTGCATTTCCAGCGTAAAGCAGCACTGTCTGGAGCAGAAGCTCCGGCAGACACAGCCGAAACGGCAGCAGCTCCGGCTGAAGCACCTGTCATGGCCTCCACTGCTGAAAATACAGTGGCAGAAGCAGATTCCATCAGTATCAAGGAGCCTGTTATCAAAGAAGCAGCTCCTGCACCACCTGCAGAAAACCTTGCTAATACTGGCAAAGCTGTACCTGAACCAGGTATTGAGGCTAAAGCTGAGACTAAGTCTGAAACTAAGGTTGAAATCATCAAGTTACCAAGTGACAGGAAGATAGCAGCTCCAGTAATTGCGGAAGTGACAAAACCTGAAGCTAAGGCTGAACCTGCAGCGCCTAAGGCCGAAGCTAAACCTGAGGTCAAGACGGAGCCTGCAGTGCCTAAGGCCGAAGCTAAACCTAAGATCAAGGCTAAGCCTGCAGTTAAAACCAAACCTGCAGTTAAGCCTCAGCAGCCAGATTTAATGCCTCATTTAAAGACCTTAGACGATCTGCTGGATTTCGCCTTCCTGGCTAACAGCAGACAGGATTCTAAACAGGCCATTACCGCATACAAGGCAGCTCTGCTTAGATATGCAGATGACAGTTATGCACCATTTGTAGTAATTGAGCTGGCCAATATCTATAAGAGCCAGGGTGCATACAAGGATGCCCTGCAGGCCTATGAATCTGCCTTTAAGCTGAAGGCAGTAGCTTCTAACAGCAGCTTTAAGGATCAGTTTGCTGACAGCATCCTGTACGTATCCATACTGCAGGAGTTTACAGCTGGCACAGAGTATGCTGGCAAACCACAGGATACTATTCCGAAAGACATTATGTTACAAATCGAGACCTTATATAATAATAAAAGGTCTTGTTAAAATTTATTAATTCCCAAATTTCATTCAAAATCAGGAGGAATTCCCATGAAGAAAAGTGTAGAAATTCTTGGCCTTCCAGTTATCAGTATCACTGAGGGCCGCGAGCTAGGTATGAGCAAAACCTTATTGGTTGATGCTAAAAATGGCACCATCGCAGCCATTACCATCGAGGATGAGGATTGGTACCGCGGTGTCAAGCTGCTGCCTTATTCCTCTGTTATTGCTATTGGTCATGATGCAGTTACCGTTACCAACAGTGAAAACATTCTCACCCTTGAGGATGCTGGTGATTATGAGGCAATGCTTGATGCGAATATCAAGATTATCGGCACCAAGGCTATTACCAAATCCGGTACTATCCAGGGTAAGGTAGTAGAAATTTATATTGGCGAAACCGGCAAAATTGAAAAGGTTGAAATCGAAAGTGCTGACGGTTCTCTCTCTGAGACCAGCAGCGAGCAGATTTCCATTTTTGGTAAGCAGGTAACCGTTATCGATTCTGATACCATTGAAAAAAAAACTGAACCAGTAGCCCCAAAGGCTGAGGTCAAGGAAGCTCCAAAGGCTGAACCTGCTCCAGAAGTTAAGCCTGAGGTTAAGGAAGAGCCAAAGGCTGAGCCTGCTCCAGAGGTAAAACCTGAAGTTAAGGAAGAGCCAAAGGCTGAGCCTGCTCCAGAGGTAAAGCCAGAACCTGCTCCAGCTCCAAAGGCTGACAACGATATCCAGCAGGCAGACAAGGTTACCATGGACAGACAGCGCCGTTACCTCTTAGGCAAGAAGGTTACCCGCCAGATTACCAACGCTGAAGGCGTAGTACTGGTAGAAAAGGGTGCTGTAGTTACTGAAGCAGTTCTCCAGAAGGTACAGATGGCTAACCAGTTCATCACTCTTTCCATGAACGTTCAGTAATATTTTCAACAGCATATTACATAATTGCATATAAAGCACAAATACCCGTGGCCAGCCACGGGTATTTTTTCGTCTCCTTATATATTTTTATATGTTTTTAGCTGCTGCAGAAAAAGTCAGGAGATTTTCTGTTTTCCCAGCAGTAAATAATCTCTTAATCCAGAGTCATTATTTGCCATCAAAAGCGCCTATGACAAAGAAGGTGCCTGTAGCCTTGCCATAGAGCTCCCCTTCCTCATCCTTCACTTCCGTTTCGCACACCATGGTTTTTAAACCATTATGTATAACCCTGCCAGTGGCTATGAGCCTGGTTCCCTCTACAGCCGCCCGGATAAAATTATAATTCAGGGCCTGGGTTACTACTTTTTTATTACAGGACAGACAGGTAGCACCCATAGCTGTATCCGCCAGACTCATGGCTACACCCCCATGGGCAATGCCATAAAAATTAGTCAGGTCATGCCTCACATCCAGGCGCATGGTTACACTGCCATATTCTATATTTTCTATATGCAGACCAATAACCTCTGGAAAAGGATTATCCTTATAAAAATTCTCCAAATGGTGGCGGGTTATATCTGAAATTTCTCCCTGCAGCTTTTTTTCCATTATGCTTTTCATCATATTATCCATATTACGCAATACTTCCTTTATTTATAATCAGCGTATAGCAACAGCTTTAGCTTACTTTAAATCAGGTATGTTAATTTTTCCTGAATTTACATATAATGCTATTGTACAATGTTTTTTGTTAAATATCCATATTAAGACACCTTCAGGAGGTTCATGATGACGGACATTTCACGCCGCAGCTTCTTAAAGCTATTACCTGCAGCTCTGCTGAGTCTGTGTCTGCCTGGATTAAAAGCTGCCAGCGCCAGCAGTAAAAGCGATATTATTTTTTTGCGTCAGCTTATGGCCGAAGACCCATGCTGCCGTACTATTATGTGGCATAGCCTGCAGCCCCATGGCAATGTGCAGCTGCAATACAAACTGAATGATGCAGCTGCATCCGTATCCAGCATATCTCCTAAAACTGATAAATTTACTTTGGGAGATGAAGATTTTTATATCTGCACCGCCAGATTGGAAAGCTTACAGCCAGGCCATATTTATAGCTATCAGGTTATCCAGGACAACGAAGCCTCTGACTGGCAGAAACTCTCTGTACCAGCAGCAAATCAACCTTTTAAAGCTTTAATTTTCCCGGATTCCCAATGCTCCGATGGATATGCTACCTGGCACAATGTAGCAGAAACCGGCTTCTCCAAAAATACAGATGCAGCTTTCTTTGTGAACATGGGTGACCTGGTGGACAATGGTGCCGCCATGTTCCAGTGGCGCCAGTGGTTTCAGGCCATAGAAAAGCATCTGCCCCAGCTGCCCTTTGCACCAGTTATGGGCAACCATGAAACCTATAACCTGCAATGGCTCTGCCACCTGCCTAAGGCCTTTTTAAGCTTTTTTGCCCTGCCTGGCAATGGCAGCCTTAAATGGCAGCGGTATTATTATGATTTCACCTATGGTTCTGTACATTTTATTGTGCTTAATACTATGATGGAAGAGCTTGACCCGCTGCAGCCAGGGCTGCTAGACAGCCAGCTGCCATGGCTTACGCAAGTGGTAAAAGCTTCCACAGCTAAATGGCAGGTGGTATTGATGCACAAGGACATCATTAACTATGAAGCTGCCCTAACAGACAACCCTTATGACAGCATTGATCCTGTAGGCCGGGTTTTCATGCCATACTTTGATGAACTTAATATCGACCTGGTGCTGACAGCCCATCAGCATACCTACCGGCGCCATGACCACATTAAAAATTTCCGGCCCGCCCTGGATGGCCCTGTTTATATTGACACAGGCAATGCTGGCAACTGCCGTTATGATGTGCCCCGCACCAGACATTTTGATAAGGTGATGCTGCCCCAGCCGGAAGTTGATAACTATTTAACCCTAACTGCTGCAGAGACAAAATTAACTGTTAACTGCTATTCCCACGATGGATTACTAATGGACAGTTGTACACTGGCAAAGTAATAGTCTTTGTGTGTGAAACAATTATGTTTTTGAATTATTTTACTAATATTTGCTTGACATTCTAGGTAAAAATATCTATACTTACATACAGGTTAGGAAGTGGCCTCATCGCTTTGTAAGTGTTGATTGCGGTGGACGTCATATAACCGTTGAGAAAAGGACGAAGCTTTCTTCGTCCTTTTTCTATTGCCAAAATTTAATTGTAAATACAGGCTGGCAGCTTGCTATATATAATGCAATACTGCCGGCCATATTTTATATTATCTGCTGCAGTGTATGCCAGGAAAGCACAGCACATTTCACCCTGGCTGGCATATTAGAAATATTTTTTAAGGCCAGAGCTTCATCCAGCTCCTCCAGCTCTGCTTCATCATTAATTTCCCGCTTAATCATCTTCAGGAATAAATCTGCCAGATGTTTAGCCTGCTCCACAGTCTCTCCCTTAATTAAATCAATCATAATCGAGGTAGAAGCCTGGGAAATGGCACAGCCTATACCAGTAAAGGCTGCATCCTCTATAACACCATCTTTCACCTGCAGCTGCAAAGTAATTTCATCACCGCAGCTGGGATTGCGGCCCTTCTGTGTAACTGTAGGAAAGGCCAGGGGATGTTTGTTTTCTGCTGAACGGCTGTGCTCGGCAATCAGCTCTGTATAAATGCTGTCAAGCTCCATAACCTAACACTCCTCTCACCTTGCTTAAAGCAGCCAGCCATCTGTCCACATCCTCTTTAGTATTATAAAAATAGAAGCTGGCCCGGCAAGTGGCATTCTGTCCTAAATAAGCTAAAAGCGGCTGGGCACAGTGGTGGCCTGCCCGTACAGCTACCCCCTGGGCATCCAGGATAGTCGCCACATCGTGAGGATGCACATCCCTGACATTAAAGGCAATAATGCCTGTTTTGTTGTCAAGCCTGCTATTGCAGCCATACAGCTCAATATATGGCATATCTGCCAGCTTTTCTAAGGCGTATTGCACCAGCTCAGCCTCAATATCTGCCACCTTCTCCATGCCGAAATTTTCCAGATAATCTATAGCAGCCACCAATCCTGCTGCACCACCTACATTCTGGGTACCTGCTTCAAATTTTGCTGGCAGGGGAGCGTATTCGGTATGCTGCTCCTCCACATAGTCAATCATGTCACCACCCATGAGAAATGGCGGCATAGCATTTAAGAGGGCTTCCTTGCCATACAGCACCCCAATGCCCATAGGAGACAGCATCTTATGGCCGGAGAACACAAAGAAATCTGCATCCAGCTCCTGTACATCCACCTTTATATGAGGTACTGACTGAGAACCGTCGACTACCACTACAGCACCTGCTGCATGGGCCTTTTTTACAATTTCCTTTACTGGATTTATCAGTCCTAAAATATTAGACACCTGAGTCACTGCCACGATTTTTGTCTTGGCAGTGATTTTTTCATTTATATCCTGCTGGGATAAATTGCCATCCTTTTCCAGATATATATACTTTAACGTAGCTCCCTTCTGCTGGCACACTCTCTGCCATGGCACCAGGTTGCTGTGGTGCTCCGCTATGGAAATCACCACTTCATCCCCTGGCTGCAGGGTACTGAGTCCATAACTGTAAGCAATGAGATTTAATGACTCTGTAGCATTTTTCGTAAAAATAATCTCATGGCTGTGCTGGGCATTAATAAATTTCTGAGTCCTTACTCTGGCGTTTTCATAAATATCAGTGGCCTGAACACTGAGCTCATAGGCTCCCCGGTGAGGATTGGCATTAGCATGAGTATAATAATCCCTGACTGCTGCAATGACACTGTCAGGCTTCTGGGTAGTAGCTCCGTTATCTAAATATACCAAAGGCTTTCCCTGCATGGTTTGCTGCAATATAGGAAAATCCTTTTTATAATCCTGGTTAAGCATCAGACAATCGCTCCTTTATATAATGCTGCAATTCTCCCTGCAGTTCTGTATCAGTTATTCTGCTCATTACTGGTGCAAAGGCTGCCTCCACCACCAGTTTTTTCGCCTCAGCCATTTCCAGGCCACGGCTCATGAGGTAATACAGCTTAGCTTCATCAATTTTACCTATGGATACTGCATGATGGCCATCTACCTCTGATTCACCAGACAGCATCAGCGGTACAGAGCGGTTTCTTACCTGGCTGGATAAAACTACCACCTGCTCCTTTTCTTGGCCAGCTGCCCCCTTAGCTCCCCGTTTAAAATCTAAAGTCCCCCGGAAGATTTTTTCTGCCTTATCTAAAAGTGCACCATAAACCTCCAGCTTAGCTTCACATTTTTTCCCAGACTGTACCATAACATAATTCATATCCAGTACCCGCTGCTTATCTCCCAGGTACAGCACTGACACATCTGCCCTGGAGCTATTGCCTGCCAGATTTACCAGCACCTTGGAAACAGCCTTTTTGCCCCCAGCCTCTACAGCTGCCATTTCCAGCTGAGCTCCGTCAGATAGCTGTATTTCTATTTCCCCGGCATAATCCTTATCTGTATCTGCCAGCTGTACATAAGTCAGCTTCAGTCTGGAATTTTCACCTAGCTTCACCTGTATTTTGCCATATTGCTCCTGCCTGATGACCACTACCGCCTCTTTATCTGTCCCCGCTGGTATCTTAAAGCTGCGGGTGTCTGCCACTGCCAGAAGCTCTTCCTCTGCCGTGGCGTTATTAACACCTAGCCAGCGCCATGTGGCCATAGGAATTTTGCTAAATATTTTTTCTGCCATTTTTTCCTCCTGTTAACCCATTGCACCTTCCAGCTCAATATTAACCAGATTGTTCATTTCTACTGCATACTCCAGTGGCAGTTCTTTGGCAATAGGCTCTACAAAGCCCCGGACAATCATGGCCTTGGCTTCATCCTCGCTGATGCCGCGGCTCATGAGATAAAATACCGCTTCATCACTGATACGGCCAATGGTTGCTTCATGGCCGATATCTGCCTCGTCACCCTGGATATCCATGGCCGGCAGTGTATCTGACCGGGAAATATCATCCAGCATCAGGGATTCACAGTTAACAGAGCATTTCGCGTGATGTGCCTTCTCTGTTACCTTTACTGCACTTCTGTAGGTAGCCTGGCCACCCGATTTAGATATAGTGCGGGTGCTGATATTAGCAGAGGTATATGGTGCTGCGTGAATGACGCTGGCACCAGTATCAAGATTCTGCCCCTTAGAGGCAAAGGTCACGCCCGTAAATTCGCAGCGGGCATTTTCCCCATGCAGTACGCTGCAAGGATACAGCATAGATACATGGGAACCAAAGGAACCTGACACCCATTCAATGATGCCATTCTTCTCCACAATGGCTCGCTTAGTATTTAAATTCATCATATTGCGGGACCAGTTTTCAATGGTGGAATATCTGAGCCTTGCTCCTTCTCCCACAAACAGCTCCACACAACCGGCATGCAGGTTGGTTACATTGTATTTTGGTGCACTACAGCCTTCGATAAAATGCAGGCTGGAATTTTTTTCCAGAATAATCAAGGTATGTTCAAACTGCCCTGCACCAGCAGCATTGAGACGGAAATATGACTGCAGCGGAATCTCTACCTTTACGCCTTCTGGCACATAGACAAAGGATCCCCCAGACCATACCGCACCATGAAGAGCAGCAAATTTGTGATCCTTCGGCGGTACCAGCTGCATGAAATGCTCCCTGACAATAGCCTCATGCTCCCTGAGGGCTGTTTCCATATCTGTATAGATAACCCCCTGCTTGACTAAATCCTCCTGTATGCTGTGGTATACCACCTCTGAATCATACTGGGCTCCTACACCTGCCAGGGAAGTCTGCTCTGCCTCGGGAATCCCCAGTCTGTCAAAGGTGTCCTTGATGTCCTCAGGCACATCCTCCCACCGGCCAGCCATTTTAGCATCAGGCTGCACATAGGTAACAATCTGGTCCATATTCAGCTCAGATAAATCCGGCCCCCATTCTGGCAGGCTCTGCCGGTAATATTCCTGCAGGGAACCCAGCCGG
Source organism: Selenomonadaceae bacterium (assembly GCA_017390245.1). Taxonomy (GTDB): domain Bacteria; phylum Bacillota; class Negativicutes; order Selenomonadales; family Selenomonadaceae; genus Anaerovibrio. The sequence goes on along the minus strand of JAFPCE010000099.1, from coordinate 28,852 downwards.
AAGTCCAGCATCCACTGAGGGTCATGCTTTTTAGCGGCAATATCCCTGATAATCTGTTCAGTCAGCCCCTGCTCTACCTTGTAGCTGGAGCGGTCTTCATTGCGGATATCGTATAAGGTACGTTCAATATCCTCCACATAGGTTTTCTTTTTTTCCATATTACTCACTACTCCTGCTCATTCTGTAGAAAGCCAAAGCCCTGGCTGTTAATTTTATCTATCAGCTCCTGGCCTCCCTCAGCCACAATTTTGCCCTGTAACAGGACATGCACCTTATCCACCTGCAGCTGCTCTAAAATGCGGGTATTGTGGGTAATAATCAGACAGGCATTATTTTCATTGTGAAATTTCTGAATGCCCTGGGAAACAATCTGCACTGCATCTACATCCAGTCCGGAATCTGTCTCATCCAGCAGTGCCAGCTTCGGCTGCAGCATTAAAAGCTGGAGGATTTCGTTGCGCTTTTTTTCACCGCCAGAAAAGCCTACATTCACGTAGCGCTGGCCATAGGACTTATCTATTTGCAGCTCTGTCATGGTATTTTCCAGCTCCTTGCGGAATTTCATCAATTTTACTGGTTTTCCTGTTACAGCCTGCTTAGCAGTACGCAGCAGATTTTCTACGGTAATGCCAGGTATTTCCTCAGGATTCTGGAAGGATAAGAATATGCCCTTGCGGCTGCGCTGATATACAGGCAGCTCCTTAATGTCCTCACCCTCCAGCTCGATACTGCCCTCAGTTACTTCATAGCTGGGATGCCCCATAATGACGTTCATCAGAGTAGACTTGCCAGAACCATTAGGACCAAGGATAACGTGCACCTCTCCCTGGCCAATATTTAAATCAATGCCATGGAGAATTTCCTTTACCTCCTGCTGGCTGTTATTTTCCTGTGCGTTACTGCCTGCCACAATGGCATGCAGATTTTTAATTGCCAATAAATTTGTGCTCATAATGTATATACTCTCCTAAAAGCTCTCTTAATAATTCTTATTAAATTACTCAGATTTAATCTTCACCTTATTGTACGAGCATTAAATCTAAATGTCAATAATTCCGACTAAATTTATCAGATTTTATTTTAAAATCCTCACACAGAAATTACATGAGTTATTGCCCGCATTTAAGTCAAATTCACTTTTCTGTGTAAATTGAAAATATATGCTATAATAAAACAAATATTGACCATGGAGGTTTCTTATGTTTAAAAATAAATTCTGCAGGTTTACTGGCACTGCTCTTTTGGCGGCAACTATTATGATAAGCACTGCCTCAGCAGTATCTGCCAATGATACAACTATTGATAACTGGCGTTACCGTCCCCTGGTAGAATGGCCGGCAGTACCTAAAGCTGCCATAGATACCAATGCTGTTACCATTCTGGGAGAAGCTGTCATTCCCCAGGAACAGATGGTAAGCTATATCCGCAGCGTCAATGATGAGCCTAAAATCAATTGCACCCTGGAGGAGCTGGTGGCCGCCTACTACAGCGAGGCAGCTATTGAAGGTGTCCGGGGCGACATAGCTCTCTGCCAGGCCTTGAAGGAAACTGGATTTTTCCGCTATGGCAATGATGTAAAGCCAAACCAGAACAACTACTGCGGTCTGGGGGCTGTTGGCCACGGTGCCCCAGGCTACAGCTTTCTGACTCCCCAGCGTGGTGTCCGTGCCCATATCCAGCACCTGCTGGCTTATGCCACCCAGGAGCTGCCAAAGCAGGCTCTGGTAGACCCGCGCTACGAGATTCTGGTGACTAAATATCCTGATTATCATGGCACTGCCACCTATTGGCCAGACTTAAACGGCAAATGGGCTGTTCCAGGTACTCACTACGGCCAGGATATTATCACCCTGTGGCGGGAGGCCCAAAAGCCTGACTATGAAGATAGCGTATTGGAGGCTGCCCGCCAGGTGGCCCGGAAAAACGGCCAGGATTATCTGGCGCACGAAACAGTAGCCCAGCTGGCTAAAAAGCAGGGGGGCTATGAAGAAGCTCTCCGTGAATACGATATGGTTTTAAAATTAAAGCCAGCTCACCTTTCTGCCCGTCTCAGCCGAGGTGATATCTTCCGTGAATGGGGCAAGGATAACCTGGCGCTGAAGGAATATGACCAGGTGCTGGCTGTTGAACCTGCCAATAGCCAGGCTTTATTGGGCAAGGCCCAGATTTTACAATTTGCCGGCGAAATCAAAGCTGCGCAAAAATGCTATACCCAGGTACTAAAGCATGATCCAGATAATACCCTGGCCCTGTATAACCATGGCAGCCTGCTGGCACTGCAGCACAAATACAAGGCAGCTATGAAAGATTTAGCCAGAGCCCAGGAGCTTTTACCAGATAACAAAATTATTGCTGAGGCCTATAATATGACTGAGGCACAGCTGAAAAAATAATTTTACCCACTAAAAAAGGTATTTCCCATCTGACTTAAAGTCACATAGGAAATACCTTTTATTTTACCACAAATTATTAACGCAGGAAGCCGCCTATAATCTGCTCCTCTGCTTCAGCCTCAGTTAAGCCCAGCGACATCAGCTTGATAAGCTGGTCACCGGCAATCTTGCCAATAGCTGCCTCATGTATCAAAGCTGCATCCACGTTGCGGGCATCCAGCTTTGGCACTGCCACTACATGAGCCTTGTCCATGATAATGGCATCACATTCTGCATGGCCATTGCACACTGCATTGCCTACGATAGCTGCCTCAAAAACCTGCTGAGACTCATCCTTGGCAACAGAACGGGAAATAACATCTGTACTAGAGCCATCACCATTTAAGGCTACCTCATAAATACTGGTAGCAGACTGCTGGCCATGAGTCATTAAACGCTCATGGACAATCATGGTAGCGCCAGCTGCCAGCTCTGCCTTGGTAACACGCTCAGTAGAGTCAACGCCCTTTATCTGCACCATTTCCATATCTACATAGCTGCCCTCTTCCTGATATACCTCAGTTACAGGGTTTAATATGCGCTTGCCACTGCTCTTGGCATCACCTTCGCCATAATGCTTTTCCACATAGCGGATTTTTGCATTCTTCCCTACAAAAAAGCGGTGTACACCATCGTGCTGGGAGTCCTGGTTACCACAATTATGAATACCGCAGCCTGCCACAATAACCACATCAGCACCTTCACCAATGTAGAAATCATTATATACGGTTTCCTTGATGCCGCTCTCACTGAGCACTACAGGTATATGGACACTTTCGTTCTTAGTGCCTGGCTTAACGTGCACATCAATACCGCTCTTGCCATCAGTTTTAGTAACAATATCAATATTGGCAGTAGTATTGCGGGCTGCCTTCTCACCATTGGCACGGATATTATAAGCCCCCTCTGGCACACCGTGCAAATCAGCAATTTCCGTTAAAAGCTGCAATTGAATCTTATCCAGCATCAGATATCACACTCCTCTGCTTTTTTCTCCTCAGGTACCAGCTTAGAACAGCCTGCATTAATAGCAGCTGCAGTTCCCAGCAGCTCTGGCAGAATTTCTTCTCTTGGACCCTGCTTTTTCACCTTGCCATTTTCAATGACAATAATCTCATCTGCAATATTTAAAATACGCTCCTGATGGGAAATAATCAAAACAGTTCCCTTAATAGTGGCACGGATATTTTCAAAAACCTGTATCAGATTCTGGAAACTCCAGATATCAATGCCTGCCTCTGGCTCATCAAAAATAGAAAACTTCGTTCCTCTTGCCAGAACTGTAGCAATCTCAATGCGCTTCAGCTCACCACCGGAAAGAGAGGCATTCACCTCTCTCTGGATGTATTCCTTTGCACAGAGACCTACCTTAGAGAGATAATCGCAGGCCTTGGCCACAGACAGATTAGTGCCAGTTGCCAGACGCAGCAAATCAATAACCTTAATGCCCTTAAAATGAACTGGCTGCTGGAAAGCAAAGCTGATGCCCAGCTTAGCTCTTTCAGTAATATTCTTCTCAGTAATATCCTGGCCATCAAAAATCAGCTGGCCTTCAGTAATAGGGTTAATGCCCATAATGGTCTTAGCCAGGGTGGACTTGCCACCACCATTAGGTCCAGTGATAACTATGAATTTATCATCAGGAATCACCAGGTTCATTTTGTCCAGAATATTCTTGCTAGTGTTGTTTTCTGTAACCTGATAGGTCACATTTTTCAGCTCAAGCATAATTTTCTCCTACATAAATAACACACATGAAACGATCCTGCTCCTGCAAATAAAGGGCTGCCACCTGTCAGATAGCAGCCCTCATTTCACAAAAGCTTTTTATATGCTGATGGCAAATTATCAGAATAAATCCTTTGCCAAGATAATGGTCTGATCACGGTTTGGACCTACAGATACAATGCCCAGAGCAATGCCAGTAACCTCAGCCATGCGCTCTAAGTACTTGCGGGCATTCTCAGGAAGCTCCTCATACTTGCGGATACCGCTGATATCAGTCTTCCATCCCTCAAAGGTCTCGTATACAGGCTCAACCTCTGCCAGAACCTTCAGAGAAGCAGGAATCTCATTTAACAGCTCACCCTTGTACTTGTAGCCAACGCACATCTTAATCTCATCCATGCAGTCCAGGATGTCAAGACGGGTAATAGCCATATAATCAATGCCAGAAAGCATGCCTGCATAACGGACAACACAAGCATCCAGCCAGCCGGTACGGCGTGGACGGCCAGTTACAGTACCATACTCGTGGCCAGCCTCACGAATCTTGTCACCAATCTCATTCAGCTGCTCAGTAGGGAATGGACCCTCACCTACACGGGTACAATAAGCCTTTACAACACCTACAACCTTGTCGATATCACGAGGTGCAACACCTGCACCAACACCAATACCGCCAGAAACAGGATGAGACGCAGTAACGTATGGATAAGTACCATAATCAATATCCAGCATGGTTGCCTGAGCACCCTCGAAGAGAATCTTCTTGCCAGCCTTGATTTCATCATGCAGCAGAGCAATAGTATCGCATACGTATGGGCGCAGACGATCTGCATAACCTTCATATTCCTTCAGGATTGTCTCATAATCCATTGGCTCTTTGCCATAGAGCTTCACAATTTCCTGATTCTTCAGCTCAAGATTTTCCTTGAGGCGCTTAGCAAATTCTTCCTTATCAATGAAGTCGCAGACACGGATACCAATACGGTGATCGCGGTCAGCGTAGCAAGGGCCAATACCATTCTTGGTAGTACCAACCTTGTTAGCACCCTTCAGCTCCTCAAGATAGCCATCCATTTCACAATGATATGGCAATACAACATGAGCACGGTTACTGATGCGGATACCGCTGACATCGATGCCATTAGCAATCATGCCATCCATTTCCTGCAGCATAACCTTTGGATTAAAAGCAACACCGTTACCTACTACACACAGGGTTCCCTTGAAGAGAATACCAGATGGCATCAGGCGCAGCTTGTACTCTACACCATCTACAGCAACAGTATGGCCAGCATTACTGCCGCCCTGATAGCGGACAACAGTCTCCGCCTGCTGTGCTAAATAATCTACAATTTTACCCTTACCCTCGTCACCCCACTGGGTGCCTAATACAACAACAGCTGACATAATAAGAGTCTCCTCTCTCAAATTCAGGCAAAGCCAGGGCCTGCCCATAAAAATAGGTAAGGGACTGCCTCAGCAGCCCCTTACAGTAATTTACAGTTAGAAATTACAGACCAAAGCGGGCCATAATCATATCAACATGACGGAGGAAGTACTGTACATCGAAGCACTCATCGATTTCTTCCTTGGTCAGATACTTGGTAATATCAGGATCCTTCTCAACATTAGTGCGGAAGTCTTCCTTGTTCAGCCATCTCTTCATAGCATTGCGCTGTACCCACTTGTAAGCATCCTCACGCAATACTCCCTTGTTAACAACAGCAATCAAGATGCGCTGGCTAAAGATAAGACCGCCAGTCTTGTTAAGATTCTCCAGCATAGCATCTGGATATACCAGCAGCTTGTCAATGATGTTGGTGAACTTTCTGATGCAGTAATCAACGTTGATGGTGCTGTCTGGGAGAATTACACGCTCTACAGAAGAGTGGGAAATATCTCTCTCATGCCACAGAGTAATGTCCTCCATAGCTGCAACAGCGTTACCACGAACCAGGCGGGCCATACCGGAGATACGCTCGCAGGTAATAGGATTACGCTTATGAGGCATTGCAGAAGACCCCTTCTGGCCTGGAGCAAAATACTCCTCAGCCTCACGGATATCAGTACGCTGCAGGTTGCGAATCTCAGTAGCAAACTTCTCAAAGGAGCTAGCTACGATAGCCAGGGTAGTCATGTACTCAGCATGACGGTCACGCTGGATAACCTGGGTAGCCAGTGGAGATGGGGTAATGCCCAGCTTCTTGCAGACAATTTCTTCAATTTTTGGATTGATGTTGGAGTAGGTACCTACAGCACCGGAAAGCTTACCAACAGAAACAATCTTCTTAGCATGCTCAACACGCTCAATATCACGGTCAACCTCATTGAGCCACAAAGCCAGCTTCAAGCCGAAGGTCATAGGCTCAGCATGGATACCATGGGTACGGCCGATACATACAGTGTGCTTGAACTCGGCAGCACGGCGAACCAGTACCTCACGGAACTTGCGCAAGTCATCCAGAATCAGCTCTGCAGACTTCTTCATCATGATACCAAGAGCTGTATCCTTAACATCACTAGAGGTTAAGCCCTTGTGAATATATTTAGAATCCTCACCAACATACTCAGCAACATTTGTTAAAAATGCAATGATGTCATGGTTGGTTTCCTTCTCTATTTCCTTAACCCTTGGCAGATCAAACTGTGCCTTCTCACGAATGTTCACAGCTGCCTCTTTAGGAATCTCACCCAGCTCAGCCATAGCCTCGCAAGCAGCGATTTCAACGTCCAGCATAACTTCAAATTCATGCTGCAGAGTCCAGATATTGCCCATCTCAGGGTTAGTATACCGTTCAATCATAAATGATTTTCCTCCTCGTAGTTATAGAAAGCTTAATGGTCCTTTGACCTGCATAATGAAATATTTTATTCCATTATTTGACTCATATAGCATAGCATTATTAACCAAATACTGTCAAACCCTCCCAGTGCTTTTCCTTCTATTAATATTAAATAGTTTTAAACAATAGCAAGGAATTGCTAACCACCCCATAAAATGCTATATTACTAGTGAGAAATTGATTTATATAATTTTCAGGAGGCGGATATTTTTATGATAGAAAAAGAATTATTAAAATTACAAAATGGCAGTGACGTCCGTGGCATTGCCCTGGAGGGAATTGCCGGAGAAAATGTTAATCTCCACCCTGATGAGGCCAATGTCATCGCTGCAGCTTACGTAAAATGGCTGAGCCAGAAGCTGGATAAACCTGCAGCAGAGCTTGTTATTACCATTGGCCACGATTCCCGTCTCTCTGCCACCAGCCTGAAAGAGGCAGCCCTGCAGGGTATCCTCTCTGCCGGCGCAGCTGCCAGAGACTGTGAAATGGCTTCTACCCCAGCTATGTTTATGTCTATTGTCTTGCCAGAAATCAAAGCGGATGGTGCTATTATGATTACTGCCAGCCATCTGCCTTTTAACAGAAACGGCTTAAAATTTTTCACTGCCCAGGGCGGGCTGGAAAAATCAGATATCACTGCGGTTTTAAAAATTGCCGCTACATTAGAGCCTGCCGAAAAAGACCTGGCTGCTGTAAAAAAGCTAGCATTAATTGATGCCTATGCAGCTCATTTATGCCAGAAAATCCGCACAGGCCTCAATGCTGGAGATGCTGATAAGCCGCTGCAGGGCATGCATATTGTGGCAGACGCTGGCAACGGTGCTGGCGGTTTCTTTGCTAATAAAGTATTAGTGCCTTTGGGTGCAGATATTTCTGGCAGCCTTTACCTTGACCCAGACGGCCATTTTCCAAATCATATTCCTAACCCGGAAAACCAGCAGGCTATGGATGCCATCCGGGGTGCTGTTCTAAATAATAAAGCAGACCTTGGCATTATTTTTGATACAGACGTAGACAGAATGAGCGCCGTGCTGCCTGACGGCCAGCAAATCAGCCGCAATGCCCTGATTGCCATGATGGCAGCCATTTTAGAGCCTGATTATCCAGGCAGTACTATTATCACCGACTCTGTTACCTCAGACGAGCTTACTGATTTTCTGGAAAACAAGCTTCATCTGAAGCATCACCGTTTTATGCGTGGCTACAAAAATGTCATTAACGAATGTATCCGCCTGAACAATGCCGGCACTGTTTCGCCACTGGCTATTGAAACCTCTGGCCACGGTGCTTTAAGTGAAAATTACTATTTAGATGACGGTGCATATCTGGCAGTAAAGCTGATTATTGCTGCAGCCAAGGCAAAGAAAATGAACAAGGATTTGTCCCATCTCATTGCAGATTTACAGCAGCCTGCTGAAGCTGTGGAGTACCGTTTTTATATCCGCAATGTGGAAGACTTTAAGACCTATGGCCAGAATGTGCTGAAAGCCTTCCAGGAAAAAGCAGAAGCTAAGGGTATAAAAATTGCAGCACCTTCCTATGAGGGTGTCCGCCTGGTATTCCCAGGAGAAGGCTGGGTACTTTTGCGTATGTCCCTTCACGATCCAAACATGCCTATGAACGTTGAAAGCAGGCACGCCGGTGGCTGCCAGAAATTAACTGCCATTGCCCATGAGCTTTTAGCTGAATTTAAGCATCTTGATACCAGCGTCATAAAATAATATCTGTCTTAATTGCAAATTTCATGATTCGCAATTTCAAAATCTCCAGATTTTCTATGCTGTCCGCAAACTGCGGGCAGCTTTTTTATTGAGCTGGCAAAATATTCACCGCAGCAGCACAAACCTGCCAGATGCCTGGAAAATTTTCTGCACGCTGTCCTGTTTTAAGACAAATTTTTGTTCTAGCTAATAAATCAATATAATGATATAATTAAGCATTAGATTAAATGAATAAAGGAGCTTTGTTGTGGCTGAATTTAAAATAAAATCTACTACAGAAGGCGGTCTTTTAGCTGCCATCACTGTTATCATGGGTCTCATTGCTGTATACATGCCTATACTGGGCACCATTGCCACCCTGCTGTGGCCTATGCCTATTATCATTCTGGTGGTACGGCATGGATTAAAAAGCGGTGTCATCAGCATTATCGCAGCTACTATTATCATGGCTGCCCTGATTTCACCTTTAAATGCCATCCATCTGGTGGCAACCTTCGGTCCGCCCAGCCTGGCACTGGGATATGGCTTCCAGAAAAACTGGCCTGCTGCTAAAATTCTCTTAACCGGGTTTGGCGCTGCTATTCTGGGTGTTGCTGTTTCCTCTGTACTGCTGCTGGCTATTTCCGGCATCAATCCTTTTGATATGGAAACACAAGTGGGGGCCATGGAAGAAGCTCTGCAGGAAGCTATCTCCATGTACGAGACCATGGGCATGTCTCCTGAGCAGCTGGCCCAGCTGCAGGAACAGTTTACTATGATATTTAAGCTTATGGGCATGCTGATGCCTCTGGCTGTTATCAGCGCCGGCCTCCTTACCACCTGGATTAATTTTGCTGCTGGTGGCAAGGTACTGCGCCGCCTCGGCTATCAGGTTGCATCTCTGCCACCTTTTGATGAATGGCGCCTCCCCAAGCTTTTGCTCTACGTATTTGGCTTTTCTCTGGTAGGTCTCTACTGGGGATCTTCTCGCTCTATTGACTGGCTTTATCAGCTTTCTCTCAATGCTAATCTTCTGGCCACCTTTGGCGGCTTTTTGCAGGGTATAGCCGTTCTCAGTAATCTCCTGCGGGAAAGAGTCAGCCGCTTTGTCTTCTGGCTGATTCTCATATTTATATTCTTTAATGGTACCTTCAGCCAGATTCTGGGTTTCATTGGCCTGTTTGATATGATTTTTGACTATCGCAAGCGCTTCCAGAAACGCAAGGATACCTTGTGAAGCCTTTGCAATACATAGACTTTATGCAATTTAGTTATAAAACTAAAGGAGATTATTATGCCACGTAATTTAAATGCCTGGTTTGATATTTGCATTATCTTAATTACCTTTTTATTTGTAGTAGGGATTCTCAGCATCTTTAATGTCTGGCTGGGTCTGGTATCCCTGATGGTATGGATTTGTACATTGCTCTTTGCCAGGGAACGCTGTAAAAAGCGCAGTGAAGAATTTAACAGCTACTGCCATACTGTCATCAGCAATGTAAATCCTGTCAGCAATTATGCCATTGAGCAGCTGCCTCAGATTGTGATTATCATCAATGAAGAAGGCCGCATCCAGTGGTATAACAAAGAACTGGAAAAGCATACGACGGACGTGCCTGAGCAGAATATGGCCATGTCTGACATCTGGCCTGAGCTGGATGCTGGAACTATCTGGGGCCGCAATGGTGAAACAGTGTTTATTCACGATAATGTCCACTACCGTACTGTATATCGTCCCATTGCTACCAATGACAATCCCTGTGGTCTGATGGCACTTTACATCATGGATACATCTGCTTACGAGATATTAAAACGCATTCACTCGGATTCCCGTACTAGCTTTATGTACATTCAGATTGATAATTACGCCGATGTTTTACAGGGCTTAAACGATAATGAAAAAAATGACCTGATTTTTGAAACCAATAAAACCATTACCCGCTGGGTAAACAATCTGGAAGGCTTCCTGCGGAAGATTTCCGATGAGCTGTATATAGCTGTCATGGAACGCCGCAATGTTGAAACTGCTTTAGAAGGCAAATTCAATATCTTAGACCAGGTACGTACCCTGGAAAATCCTACCCGCCGCCTTTCCGTAACCCTGAGTATAGGTGTAGCTGTAGCTGACCGGCAGAATCTCCTGGAGCTTGGTGAAAAAGCCCAGTCCATGCTGGACCTGGCCCTGGCCCGCGGCGGTGACCAAGTAGCAGTATTACAGGATGGCAAAACCAGCTTCTATGGCGGCAAAACCAAGGCAGTAGAAAAATACACCAGAGTCAAGGCCCGCATCATTTCCAATTCCATGTATGAAATCATCCAGGAATCTGATGAAGTGCTGATTATGGGCCACCAGAATGAGGATTTTGACTCTCTGGGTGCAGCCCTGGGTATTTCCCGCATGGCCAAGCATTTAAAGAAGCCTGTTTATATTATTCTCAGCGAGTTTAATGACGGTGTGGGCAAATTCCTGGAACAGCTGAAGGATAAAGAAGAGTATGCCAATCTCTTCATCCAGTCCAGCCAGCTTTTTAACATTACAGCCAAAAAGCCCGTACTATTTGTAGTGGATACTCACATACCCCATCTGACTGCAGCTCCATTTCTTTTAGACAGGGTAAGTGATGTGGTAGTTATTGACCACCACCGCCGCAGCACCAATTTTATCAAGAATACCCGGCTGAACTATGGCGAACCGGCTACCAGTTCCACCAGTGAGCTGGTTACAGAGCTTTTGATATATTTCAGCGATAATATGACTCTGCCGCGCATTGAGGCAACAGCCCTGTACGCTGGTATTATTGTAGATACCAAAAATTTTGCGGTCCAGACTGGTGTCCGCACCTTTGATGCAGCCGCCTATCTGCGGCGCTGTGGTGCAGACCCTGTAGCTATCCGCCAGCTTTTCCGCACTGATTTTGAAACAGAGCAGGCCAAGGCCCTGGCGAAAGCCAATGCTGAGCTTTTGCCTAATGGGCTGATTATTACCCGCTGTCCAAAAATCATACCTAACATCCAGGTAGTAGCTGCCCAGGTAGCTGACACCATGCTGAGGATTGAGGGCGTCAGGGCCAGTGCCGTAATTTTCCAGCTTTATCCAGATACCGTTGGTATCAGTACCCGTTCCACTGGTGAAATCAATGTCCAGGTTATCATGGAGCACCTTGGCGGTGGCGGTCATCAGACCGTAGCCGGTGCCCAGGTTACTGACAAATCCCTGGATGATGTGTATAATGAGGTTATTCAAGCAACACAACAGTTTATAGAGGAGAATGAAGATCATGAAAGTAATATTACAGCAGGACGTTAAGAACGTAGGTAAAAAAGGTGATATAGTCGAGGTTTCCGAGGGTTATGGCCGTAACTTCCTTCTGCCAAAGAAGATTGCCATCATTGCTAATGCTGCCAATGAAAATGTAGCTAAAGCCAAGGCTGGCTCCGCTGCCCGCAAAAAGGCACAGGATACTGACGAAGCCAAGCTCATGGCAGCACAGCTGGCTAAGGTCACTGTTACCATTCCTGTCAAAATCGGCAGCAATGGCCGTCTCTTCGGCTCTGTAACCGGCAAGGATATTTCTGAAGCCTTAAAGAAGCAGTTCAGCATTGAAGTAGATAAGCGTAAAATCAGTTTAAAGACAGAGGTAACTGGTACCGGCAGCTATGAGGCTGTTATTAAGGTGCATCCTGAAATCACCAGCACCATTAAGGTAGAAATTACCGCTGGCTAATCTAGCATTGTAAAAGGATACCCTATGAACAATTTTTTCTCAAAACTTTTAAATTTAAACAATGACCATAACACAGATGAAAAGCAGGATGAAAATATTTCACCACTCCAATCTGAAGCAAATGATGATAGCAATGCCGCCAGTGACACTGATGGCACTGATGATACAGATCGCTATATTTCTGCTCTGCTTGCCTTATTGGCAGACTTTTATGGCACTGATAAATTAGTAATAAAGGCAGGGAAAATGGATGCCCTGCAGCTGGTACGCTCACCTGAAAAGGGTGAGCGTGTCCTTGCTTTACAGCGGATTATTCTGGAAAATCCAACTATCAAGGAAGTTCCTTCAGATGAAGAGATTCCAGGCATTATCGATGAACTGACAGAACATTTTTCTGAAATTGTGGCCAGACGCAGCCTGGAGGATGACATTGAAAAAAAGGTAGCAGAAAAGCTGGAAGAAAATCACCAGGATTATGTTAAGGACATCCAGAAACAGGTCTTAGCTGAGGAAAAACAGCAATATGAAACTCCTATGGCCCAGCAAAAACGTGAACAGCTGGAAAAGCTGGAGCAGGTTCACCTGACCCAGTCTGTTATGGAGCTTTTGCGTCCCCAGTCCATGGATGAAATCGTAGGCCAGAGCCGTGCAGTACAATCATTGCTGTCCAAGCTCAGCTCACCTTATCCCCAGCATCTGATTCTTTACGGACCGCCTGGTGTAGGTAAAACCACTGCAGCCCGCCTGGTACTGGAGGCTGCAAAAAAATACAGCCGTTCACCTTTTGCTGAAGATGCACCATTTGTGGAAACCGATGGCACAACTTTGCGCTGGGATCCCCGTGATTTAACAAATCCTCTGTTAGGCTCAGTCCATGATCCTATTTACCAGGGCGCCCGCAAGGACCTGGCTGACACTGGTGTACCAGAACCAAAACCTGGCCTGGTAACTGATGCCCATGGCGGTATTCTCTTTATCGATGAAATCGGTGAGATGGATATTATGCTGCAAAACAAGCTGCTGAAGGTTCTGGAGGATAAACGTGCCTTCTTTGAATCTGCTTATTATGACCCTGCTGATGAAAAGGTTCCGCCATATATCCGGCAGCTTTTTGAAAAAGGGGCTCCTGCAGATTTCGTTTTAATCGGTGCCACCACCAGAGAGCCATCCTCCATAAATCCAGCCCTGCGTTCCCGCTGCGCTGAAATTTACTTTGAGCCATTAACACCACAGCATATCCGGGAAATTATTGCTAATGCAGCCAGAAAGCTGCAGGCCCAGTTAGCTGATGGTGTAGACAAGCTCATTAGCGAATACACCATTGAGGGCCGCAAGGCTATTAACATTCTGGCTGATGCCTACAGCGTTGCCCTGCAGCGTACTGACAAAGAAGCAGCAGATATTTTAACCGATACCGCTGCTGCTGAAGATACACATTCTAAAACACAGGTAACCATTACAAAGGCAGATGTTTACAAGGTAGCTCAAGTCAGCCGTCTTTCTCCTTATGTAACAAAAAAAGCCTCTGACGACACAGAAATTGGCCATATTTTTGGCCTTGGCGTAGCAGGCTTTTTAGGCTCTGTCATTGAAATTGAAGCTGTGGCCTTTGAAGCCCGGGAAAAGGGCAAGGGCACTGTCCGCTTTAACGAAACTGCTGGCAGCATGGCCAAGGATTCTGTCTTTAACGCCGCTTCTGTTGTACGGATGATTACAGGTAAGGATATTCATGACTACGATATCCATATCAATGTCATTGGCGGAGGCAATATTGACGGACCAAGTGCCGGCACTGCTATTTTAACAGCCTTGATTTCTGCCCTGACAGGACGTCCTATCCGCCAGGATACTGCCATTACAGGTGAGATTTCCCTGCAGGGCAGAGTCCGTCCTGTAGGCGGTGTTTTTGAAAAGGCTTATGGTGCTAAACAAGCTGGAATAACCCGGCTGATTATTCCTAAAGAAAATGCTAAAGATATTCCTCAGGGCCACTTAGGTCTGGAAATCTTCACTGTGTCTAGTGCACAGGAAGCCATTGACCTGATTATGGCCCCAGCAAAAACAAAGGAGTAAGCTATGCCCAATAACGATACTACTAACCCTGCCAAGGCTGTGCCACCTAATAACATAGAGGCTGAAAAGTCCGTTTTAGGTGCCATGATGCTGCGGAAGGAAGCTATTTCTGAGGTATCGGAGCTCATTGGCGGCAACGATTTCTATCGTGATGCCCACCGCATTATCTACGATACCATTATCAATATGGCTAACAATAACATTGCTGTAGACATGGTAACCCTGACTGACCAGCTTAATAAGGATAACATGCTGGAACGTGTAGGCGGTGCAGGTTTTATTGGCAGCCTGCCAAATACTGTGCCATCTGCAGCCAATGCAACCTATTATGCCAACATCGTCCGGGAAAAATCAGAGCTCCGCGCCCTGATTAATGCAGCTAACGATATTTCTGCTATGGCCTTTGAAGGTGCAGAGGAAGTACCTGTCATCATGGATAAGGCCGAAAAAGCCATTCTCGGTGCTTCATCCCAGCACAGCTCTGGTGATTTCACTCCCATTTCTGAGGTTATACTCACTACTGTATCCAAAATTGATTTTCTCTATGGCAACAAGGGACAGATTACCGGTATTCCAACATCCTTTTCCGATTTGGATAAACTGACCTCTGGCCTGCAGCCATCAGACTTAATTTTAGTTGCAGCCCGCCCAAGTATGGGTAAAACTGCCTTTACTCTGAACATTGCCGCTAATGTAGCCTTAAAGGCCAAAAAATCTGTGGCTTTCTTCTCCCTGGAAATGTCAAAGAGCCAGCTGGTTCAGCGTATGCTCTGTTCTGAAGGCGGTATTGATTCCCAGAAGCTCCGTATTGGCGATATTGGCGATGAAGAATGGAACCGTCTCCTGACAGCCGGAGGCATGATTTCCCAAGCCCCAATCTACATAGATGACACCACGAACATCCAGGTAAACGAGCTGCGCTCCAAGGCCAGACGCCTTAAAGCCCAGCACGGTCTGGATTTGATTATCATTGACTATTTGCAGCTGATGCAGGGCTCTGGCAGCAAGAAAAATGCTGATAACCGCCAGGCAGAGATTGCTGAAATTTCCCGTTCCCTGAAGGGTCTGGCCCGTGAGCTTAACGTGCCAGTTATTGCCCTTTCCCAGCTGAGCCGCAGTGTTGAATCACGCCAGATTAAGCGTCCAATGCTCAGTGACCTGCGTGAATCTGGTTCTCTGGAGCAGGATGCTGATATCGTTATGTTCCTGTACCGTGAAGATTACTACGACCCGGAAACAGCAGAAAAAAATATTACGGAGGTTATTATTGCCAAGCATCGTAATGGTCCTGTAGACACAGTGAAGCTATACTTCCAGAAGGAATTTACCCGCTTCAACAACTTTACGCCACGGCAGTAAAGAGAAACCTGCTGTAAATCAAGAAAAAATCATTACGTTTATTCTCATAGCCAGATTATATCTGGCTATTTTTTTATAAAAGCTATCTGTATCAATACTTCCAGCCTGGCAAAAATTTTTTGAAAAATTTTCTTTTTGCTATTGATAATTATTCTCATATATGCTATATTATATCCAGACCTTCAAAGAAGGACTCTCCTAAATATAATACACATAATACACACTATAAAGGCCCAGCATGCTGCTCACATGCTGGGTCTTTATAGTTATGCTATTTCTATTTATAAAAACCTGGATGCCAAAAATTCTGCAGAGAAAAAAGAACCTGCCTCAGGCAGGTTCTTCCATTATCACTTATGCTTTTGCTTCATCTGGCAGAGAATCATAATATGTACCAATGCGCTTATCAGCACCCTTAATATGCCCCTGGAGCCACAGGGCCAGGAACTCAATAATTTCCATGAGATGCTCCTGCTGGTTTTCATCCATAGCCTTTAAGTCAATGGACTCCAGCCTATTAACAAAAGTAATATGCTGATGCTTTTCGCTCCAGATATGGCGGAAATTAATGCTTTCCATAAATTCCTCTTCATGGGCAAAATGGGTTTTAGTATATTCACGCAGCTCCTCCAAAAGAGCAGCAATACGATCATATTTATCTAAGGCAAACTGATCTGTCAGCAAATCATAAGCCTTATTAGCTAATTCAAAAAGGTGGGCATGTTCAGTATCAATTAACTCTATGCCAGTCAGATATTCATCTGTAAACTCATATTTCATATACAAGCCTCCATTCTCTCTAGAAAATCAATAAAAAACTATATTTGCTAAAAGTATATCATACTTTTGTACTAGAAAAAACAGAAAAATTATTTTTTAAATAAAATACATCAATTCATCAGAAGCAGATTTGCTTTCTATATACTGGTTTAAATCTGCTAAAGACACATCTGCTAAAGCTGCCTTTACCGCCTCATCCAGCTTGGCAAAAACCTGCTTCTGCATAGCTTCCTCCAGCAGGCTGCTGGTTTCTGCCACAGTGGCAGCAGTCTCCTCTGTCAAAGAAGTTTCTATAGCCGCCAGCACATCATAGGCGCTGATATCCTGTGGCTGGCTGGCCAGCTGATAGCCCCCCTGAGCTCCTTTAATGGAATTTACCAGACCGGCCCTCTTTAACAATGAAAAAACCTGCTCCAGATAAATTTTAGAAATCCCCATCTTCTCCGCAATGCTGATGATGGTAATCGGCATATCTGCCTGATAACACTGTGCCAGATGTGTCATAGCAGCCAGTCCATAGCGGCCCTTGGCTGAAATACGCATAGTATCGCCTCGTTTCCTTATAATTATCCCTAATCATTTCTTCTGTATATAATGATAAAATATACCCATGCAAAAATCAATAGCATAGTTAATTTATATGTTTAGAAAAAAATTTTATTTATACTATTGACAAAGCTTCTCCAAATGATTATTATATAAACATAGCAATCATATATGTTTAGTGAGGTACAAGAAGGAGATGTTCAATATGGCTAAAATTTACAATAGCGTAACTGAATTAATTGGTAATACCCCTTTACTCCGTGCAAATAATTTCATTAAGGCCAATAATCTTGAAGCAAATATTCTGGTTAAGCTGGAGTATTTAAATCCAGCTGGCAGCGTCAAGGACCGTATTGCCCAGGCAATGATTGAAGATGCTGAGGCCAAAGGATTGCTGGCTCCTGATTCCGTCATCATTGAGCCTACCAGTGGCAACACCGGCATCGGCCTGGCAAGCGTAGCAGCAGCCAAGGGCTACCGTGCTATCCTCACCATGCCAGAAACCATGTCTGTAGAGCGCCGCAACATGCTGAAGGCCTATGGTGCAGAAATTGTCCTCACCGATGGCAGCAAGGGCATGAAGGGTGCTATTGAAAAGGCGGAAGAGCTGTCTAAGACCATTCCTCATGCTTTTATCCCATCCCAGTTCACTAATCCTGCCAATCCAGCTACCCATAAATCCACCACCGGTCCTGAAATCTGGAGGGACACTGAGGGCAAGCTTGATTTCTTCGTAGCAGGTGTAGGCACTGGCGGCACTATTACTGGTGTAGGCAGCTACCTCAAGGAACAGAATCCTGATATTAAGATTGTAGCTGTGGAGCCTGCCACCTCTCCTGTACTGAGCAAAGGCGTAGCTGGTCCTCACAAGATTCAGGGCATTGGTGCTGGCTTCGTACCGGACACCTTAGACACTAAGCTTCTGGACGAAATCCTGCCTATAGCCAATGAAGATGCCTTTAAATATGGCCGCCAGTTCTCCCATGCAGAAGGCCTTCTAATCGGTATTTCCTCTGGCGCTGCCTTAACAGCTGCTATTGAGCTGGCCCGCCGCCCAGAAAACAAAGGCAAAACCATTGTAGTTCTCCTGCCTGATAACGGTGACCGCTATCTCTCCACTCCATTATTCTCCGAATAAGCTAACACACTCTCTCATTTTAATAAATACACAATAATACCGCACAGTATAAACCCAGGGCTGTAAGGAACAAAATCCTTACGGCCCTTCTTTTTACATAAAATCAGCAGCAGCGCCCAGATTCCCCCCAGCAGAATGCCGCCAACAGCCACCTGCCAGATAGCTTTAAGCCCCAGCCACAGTCCCAGCGCTCCCATAAGCTTAATATCACCACCACCAATACTGCCTCTGGTCACCACAGATAAAAGCAGAAACCCCAGCAGGCCTGCCCCGGCAGCCAGCAGATGATCTGCCAGAGGATAGTGGTTTAAAATAGACAGGATAAATTATTTTTGCATTCCCATCATATATGATATTATATTCTAGAAATAACGATAAGGTGTAGAAATACGGAAAGGAAATATTATGGCCTTAAGTCCTGAAACAAAAGAAAAACTGCAGCGCCGCATTGATGAATTAAAAAAGCGCATGCTGTACGATGCCAATGATCTGGATTATGAAACACATTTAAACCAGGTACGGGAATTGCAGAAAATTATTTCTGCTGCTGGCAAATAAACATATAGCCACTCTAGGAGGATATTTTCCTACTATTTTTCATACTACTATGCTACAATTTATCCATAATAGTATATTAATCGCAAAGAAATGAGGTTTTATTATGTCACAGCGCATGACATTAACTGAAGTTATAAGTGAATATGGTGTACCACAGATTAAGCTGGACATCCATGCTAAAGCCAGCGAGTGCCTGAACCTGCGGGAAAAGCTGATGGATATTGTGAAGCTGAGCCAGGGCAAGGAACAGGGATATCTGGATATTGACTGCAAGCTCTACATTGATGTGGATGATATTGACCGCTATCTTTCTGGAGAGCTGGACACCATTGGAGAAATATATGCTTTCCCTGATGATATTAAGTCTTTCAAGGAGGACTAACTTATGAAATTTAAGAAAATTGCCGCATGCCTGGTGGCACTGGCCTTTGTTTTTGCCTCTGCTGCCGGTACTGCTGATGCAGCTAAGGGCGGTGCTAAAATGTTTAGCGGGCCGAAAATTTCTACCCCGAAGGTAAACACCCCTGCACCTGCTCCTAAGGCTAATACCACTGCCCCAAAGGCCAGTGGTCCCAATAATCAGGAATACGCTCCATCTAAAGCCGCTAAGGACCTGCCAAATAACGCTCCTGCAGCTAAGGCTAATACAGCTGCCAATGCCATGAACAATCCAGCTATGCACCATACTGGCTGGGGCAATACCCTGCGTAACATGGGCCTCCTGGCTGGCGGTATGATGCTTGGCTCTATGCTAGGCAGCATGTTTGGCTTTGGCGGTGGCGTGATTGGTGATATTTTAGGACTGGTTATCAATGTACTGCTTTTCTTCCTGGTGGTAAAAATTATTTTAGGCATCATTGGCATGTTCTTAGCCAGACGCAGCCAGCAGGCAGAAAACGATGCTAACAGCCAGCAAACTGCCTATCGCTCCAGCCCTGTAAGAGATATCCGCCGTGATGGCCAGGGCATGATTAACGTAAATCCATCCCAGCCACATACAGGCAGGGATTACGATGCCAGAACCACTGCTAACCGCTATCGCAATATGTAATCAATAAATATATTCAGAAAGGATGTGGGTTAATTTGTGCAAGGAATTAACACTGCAAAAGGCTGATGAGCTTATAGCACGTTACCCTCAGCTCCATATATGCCGTGACTCCCTGCTACAGGCAATAAAGGCCATGTGCCAATGCTACAAAGTTGGTGGCAAGGTCATAGTCTGCGGCAATGGTGGCAGCGCCTCAGATGCTGAGCATATTGTGGGCGAGCTGATGAAGGGCTTTATCAAAAAACGTCCTTTAAATGAGGAGCTCTATAAAAAAATGCAGACAGTCTGCCCAGAGGAAGCAGATTATTTATACAAAAATCTCCAGAGCCCATTACCAGCTATTTCCCTGATGAATGCAGTAGCGCTAAACAGTGCTTTTGCTAACGACCAGGCACCAGATTTAGCTATGGCCCAGCAGCTTCTGGGCTTAGGCCAGCCAGCAGATATTCTCATAGGTATCAGCACCTCTGGCAATTCCAGCAATGTTATCTATGCTTTACAGATGGCCAGAACCCTTGGAATTAAGACCATCGGCTTAATCGGTGGCCGCCAGTGCAAAATGCAGGATATCTGCGATATTGTCATTGCTGCTCCAGAGCAGGAAACCTACAAGATTCAGGAGCTGCATTTACCTATTTATCACATGCTGTGTATGGCTGTGGAAGAAGAATTTTTCCAGGCATAAAATTAATAACACAAAAATAAGCCACGGCAATGCTGTAGCTATCCGTTAGTCAGGATACATAACATTGCTGTGGCTTTTCTTGTGCCTGAATTTAGTTTATTACCAGTTATTTTCCCGCCAGAAGCTGGCCTGCAGCATAGCGAGATAAGTGAAGATTTCCAGACGTCCTACCAGCATGTTGATACTGCACACAGCCTTAGACATGTCTGGCAGCTGGGCAAAGCTGTACTCCAAACCAAAGGACACGCCTACATTGCCCATGCAGGACAGAGCCAGCATCACTGAGTCTACAGACGGTACACCATCAAAATTAAAGAAAATAGTAGTCATTAACGCCAGGAAAATATACAGGAAGAAAAATCTGGCTGTTTTAAATATAACCACATCATCCTGCTGCTTTTCTTCCATTCTGACTATGGCAAAGCTGTTAGGATGCAGCTTTTCCTTAATGATTTTTCCTACCATTTTGCACAGGATAACTACGCGGGCAATTTTCATGCCGCCAGAGGTAGAACCAGCACAGCCGCCTGTCAGCATCAGCACAACTATGCAGTACTGGGAAAAGGCTGGCCAGGTGTTGTAGTTATCTATGCCCAGGCCTGTGGTAGTCAGGGTTGATGCCACCTGAAAAGCAGCGTTTTTCAAGGCAAAATCACTATGCATCCCCATAACAGATGTGAGGTTAATGGTAATCAGGCAGGTAAAGACCACAAACATAATCAGATAAATGCGGAATTCTATATTGTGCAGCATCTTGCTGATACCCTTGCGCCAGGCCATAAAGTAAAGGCCAAAGTTACCACCGCCCACCAGCATGAAGAAGATAATCACCATTTCAGCAGGGAAATTATTGTAGCCTGCAATACTGTCATTCAGCACCCCAAAACCACCTGTAGCCAGGGTGGTAAAGGCGATATTAATGGCATCAAACAAGCTGTAGCCGCATAATAGCAGCAGACACAGCATGAGATAGGTAAAGCCGATATAGATAAACAGCAGCGCATGAGCTGCATTCTTAATCCGGGGTACCATGCGGTCTTTAGAAGGTCCTGTAGTTTCTGTATCAAATATTTTCATGACACTGTTGCCAGGCTGAGGGAAAATAGCTATAAAGATAACGATAATCCCCAAACCGCCCAGCCAGTGCATGATACTGCGCCAGAGAATAATGCTCCTGGGCATAGCATCCAGATCCGGTATAACCGACGCACCTGTACAGGTAAAACCAGATATGGATTCAAAAACCGCATCTATAACACCTAAATGATGTCCTGCTATAAAAGGAATAGTACCTATCAATGACACCAGCAGCCAGGAAAGGCCTGTAATGGCCATGCCCTCCCGCACTGTCAGATTGTCATGCTCCAGCTCACCATAGTTATACAAAAAAACTGCAATGGCAAAGCTGAAAATTATAGTTCCTATAAAATCAATACTGCTGGCTTCCTGCCAGTATACAGCTGCCAGAAAGGGTACAGCCAGCGTTATGGTTAAAGCAGCCAGCAGCTTTCCCATGATATAGGCAACAACCTTATAACTCATAATATTTCACCATTAACCTCCAGACCAGCGGCATCAGCCACGGGCCTTTAATTTAGACCAGCCGCCATTTAGCAGCAGAAGCAGGGTAAAGATATTTATCTTGCCAATAATCATAATCACACAGCAAATCATCTTAATATAATCAGGCAAAGACTGCAGCTCCTCATAATCACTGTGAAACAGCATCATCTGGCCCGTACTGGTAAGGCATGATACCACAATATCTGCAGTCTGCTGCATGCTCATGCCAGCTAAGGAAACAAAAAGCATAGACACCACTATAGTGGAAAAGTACAAAAAGAAATATGTCAGTATGCGCTCTATGGTCTTATGGGGTACAGATTTGCCATCTACCACAATCCTCACTACCATATTGGGATGCAGGGAACGCTTCATCTCTGCATAAGCACTTTTAGCCAGCACCTGCAGCCGGAAAATCTTAAAGCCACCTGCCAGAGAACCTACACAGCCACCGATTAAAGCCAGGCAGATTAACAAAAACTTATCACTGCCAGGCCAGTGCAGCATCTGATCCACCATAACACCATTGGTACAGGCAAAGGATACTACGTGGAACAGGCTGTTAGCCATACTGTCACCCAGGCTGTACATGCCCTGGGAATATAGATGCAAACCGATAACCGTAGTAAATACAAATAACAGCAGGAAAAAAATCCTGGTTTCACTGTTGTAAAAGGTCTGCTTCACAATACGGATTTCACCACGGCTGAAGGCCTGCCAGTAAAGAAGTATATTGCAGCCAGAGGTTAAAATACCTAAAAATGCTGTAATGGTAAACCAGCCATCAATGGAAACACTGGCATCCGGTGTATAACAGCCGCCTGTAGATATGGTAACCATGGCTAGATTCAGAGCATCAAAAACTGATACGCCACATAGCTCATATAAAGCCATCCCCACCAAGGAAACCACCAGATAAATCTTCAATATACGGCCTGCAGTTTTCTGCAAACGCCGCTGGGAAATAGCACCTGTACGCATATTGCCAGGCAGTACAAAGGAAATGCCAAAGCAGCCGCTGGTAACAGGAAGCAGCGTGCAAAGCTGTAAAAAGACAAAATAGCCTCCCAGCCACTGGGACAAACTGCGCCACAGTATAACAGCTATATCCATATCACCAGCATAGTTGCTGATGCCTGTAGTGGTAAAACAGGAAATGCTTTCAAAAATCGCTCCGGCAAAATGCAAATGCTCGCTAAAATAATATGGCAGAGCACCAAACAAGGACAAAATCCACCAGCTGAAAAACAAAAAGCAGGAACCTTCCCAGGCATTCATACTATCTCCGTGCTTTTCGCCCTTGCCTAAAAACCAGATGCCTGTTAAAAGTGCAATCAAAATAGAAGCTGAAAAAGCACTCACAATATCATCGTGGCCTAAATAAAGGCTGTAGCACCAGGGAATCAGCTGAAAAGCGCCACAAAAAAGAATTAATTTGCCTGTTAAAAGTAAAACAATCCGATCCATTGCCACTCCGCCTTAACCCTTATGGAAATATTTCAGCACTTTTTTAGCATGCTGCATCTGCACAATAATAATAGCTCTGTCACCTGGCTGCAGCACAGAATTACCATTTGGCACATAGGCATTTTCCTCCCGGACATAGCCGCAGACCAGACATTCCCGTGGCAGGGCAGCATCCATGAGCTTTCGCCCAGCTACCCGGGCACCTTCCTGTACCACTACCTCAATAGCCTCAGCCTTAGCACCCTCCAGCAGGGAAACAGAAACTATGCCGCCCCGGCGTACAAAGGCCATAACCTCGCTGGCAGCCAGAAAACGGGAAGACAATACTATATCAATGCCTACCTTTTCCATCAAATCAATGTACTCGGCCCGGTTAACCTTAACAATGGTTTTCTTCACGTTTAAATGCTTGCCCATTAAGGCCATAAGGAGGTTGAGTTTATCATCATTTGTCAGGCAGATAATAACATCAGCCTTGCTGACACCTTCTGTCTGCAGCAGCTCTATATTAGTACCATCACCGCATACTGCAACGCTGTTACCAGTGAGGTATTCATTCACCATACGGCAGCGCTCTCTATCTATATCAATGACCATAACATCTACGCCCTGCTTATCAAGCTCTCTGGCAGTAAAACGGCCGGCACGGCCAGCGCCAATGATAACTGCCTTTTTTATCTTGTTGGTATCACGCTGAATCAGATTCTTGCTGAAGTTTTCAATATCCGTAGTATTGCCTACAAAATACACATTGTCATGAGGCAGCAGGCAGTCATCACCATGAGGGATAATCATGCGCCTGTCTCTGAAAATCATGGCTACCAGAATAGATCTTGGTATCTCCAGCTCTTTTAATGGCCTTCTGGCCAGCAGGGATTTTTTCTTTACCTTCGTCTCAAATAAACGCACCCTGCCTTCAGCAAAATCCTCCACATTAAGCGCTGCAGGTACCATCAGAATACGGCTGATTTCCAGTGCGGTAATATACTCTGGATTCAATACCAGGTCTATATCAAAATTCTGCTTTAAGTAATCCTTGGATTCAGTGAGAAACTGCATATCCCTGATGCGGGCCACCGTATGGGTAATGCCATGCTTCTTGGCTATCATGCAGCAGACCATATTTACCTCATCACTACCAGTAACAGCAATGAGCATATCTGCGCCTCTCACATCCATATCATCCATAGTAGTAGGGCTGGAGCCGCTGGCATGAATAGTCAGAACGTCCAGATTGTTTTTTATCATATCCAGGCGCTCTGCTTCTTTATCAATAACCACAATATCATATTCTTCCTTCGACAGAAGCTCTGCGATACTATATCCCAGCTTGCCCGCTCCTACAATTACGATATTCATAATGGTACCTCCCATTTTTATAAACCATTAAGCATATATTACTCCATTTAGTGATAAAATGCCACAATAAAAGCGCTGCCCCGTAGAGCAGCGCCTTTTGTTATTTCCCGATATCTAATAAATAGTAATATTACTCTTCTTCACGGAAGCGGTCAACGATAGTAGCGCAGGCAGCATCACCAGTGATGTTAACTGCAGTACGGAGCATATCGAAGATACGGTCTACACCAAAGAGGATTGGCAGTGCCTCAATAGGAATATTAGCAGCAACCAATACAGCTACAACCAGCAGAGTTGGGCCTGGTACACCAGCCTGGCCAACTGCACCTAAGGTAGCAGTGATGATAATAGCAATATACTGGCCAACGCTGAGCTCAATGCCATACATCTGGGCAATGAAGCAAGCTGCCATTGCATAGTATGCAGCATTACCATTCATGTTAATGGTAGCACCTAATGGCAAAGCAAAGGATACAGTACCCTTATTCAGCTTGAACTCATTAATACAGGTGCTCATGTTCATTGGCAGGGTAGCCATGGAAGATGCAGTGGAGAATGCAAATACCTGGCACTTCCACATGCTCTTAAAGAACTGTACATAGCCAACCTTCTTGGAGAAGAGCTGTACAGTACCACCAATCATTACATAAGTAACAACAGCCAGTACCAATACATAAGCAACAATCAGCTGGAGAATCTTAACCAGAACATCATAACCGAAGGTACCAGTTGCATCAGCCATCAGTGCAAATACGCCGATAGGAGCAATGTACATAATGCCGGTCATAATCTTGATGAAAATCTCTGTGAAGAAATTGAAGATGTTCATCATGAACTTCTTCTTGTCCTCGTCCAAAAGGGAAAGAGCAAAGCCTACAAACAAAGCAAATACGATGGTCTGCAGGATGTTGCCTTCAACGAGAGCTGCAAAAGGATTAACAGGTACGAAGCCGATTACAGTCTCCCAGAAGCCTGGAATAGAACCACTCTGGGACATATCAACGTCAATAGCTGCATCGGAAATAGCAGAAATATCAATACCAGCACCTGGCTTGAAAATCTGAGCTACAATCAGGCCCAGAACAACTGCTACTGCAGTGGTAACACCATAATAGATAAATGTAATAGCACCGATTTTGCCTGCACCCTTGGAGTTACCAAGAGAAGCAGCACCGCCTACCAAAGAGAAGAAAACCATTGGTACGACTACCATCTTAATGAGGGACATGAACAGATCGCCAATAGGAGCGAACATGTGAGCAGGCTTGCCCATTACCAGGCCTACTACTGCACCCAGGATAGTGGCTAAAATAATCCACTTGCCAAGGCTGTCCAGAGAATTCTTTTTTTCCTCTGCCATCAGAAAAACCTCCTTAGAAATACACAAAAAATATTAAGGGAGGACTCTCCTGCCTCCCACGTAAATAATTACAAGTTAATTTTATCATTAATCCGGCTTATTGTATATAGTACAAGGACAATTCTCTATTTTTTATTCTGACTGCGGATATTTGTTAAAAATTCCAGCAAAATATTTTATTCATGCTGGCCATATTGGCAATGAGCCGCGCGCTGATGGGCACGATCGTCTCCAACACTTCCAGATTATTTTCCTTTAATGTCTTGCCGGTCTCTACGATATCCACGATCACATCGGAAAGTCCCATAATGGGCGCCAGTTCGATGGAGCCGTTCAGCTTGATGATGTCGATGTCCCGGCATTTTTCATTGTAGTAGCTTTGTGCGATCTCCGGGAACTTGGTGGCCACCCGGAGGGTTCTGCCTGCGCTGTCCCGGAATCCGGTGGGTCCGGCCACCGCCATCCGGCATTTGCCGATGTTTAAATCCAGCAATTCGTACACATCCGGCCGGTACTCCAGCAGAATATCTTTGCCTGCCACACCGATATCCGCCGCGCCCCGTTCCACATAAATGGATACATCGGAGGGCTTTACCCAAAAGTAACGGACACCCTTCTCCCCGTTTTCAAAAACCAGCTTCCGGCTGCTTTCTTCCAGTTCGGGGCAGGAAAAGCCTGCGTTTTTCAAAAGCGCATAGACCTTCTCGCCCAGCCGTCCCTTGGGAAGGGCAATATTAACCATTGTTTTCAAGGATAACCGCCTCCCCTTCTCTCAGTTCATATAGCTTGCGCCAACGCAAATTCTGCGGCAAACGGTTTACCGTCAGCACATCGCCCTGTTCCCGCAGTTTTGCCGCCGCCATCATCATATCCATCGGATCTGTATCTTCCGGATACAACAACACAGTATCCACATCAAAGCGGGGATTCTCACGGATCTGCTCCAAAAGATTCAGATAAATGGCAAAGCCCACCGCATTGCCGCTGCGACCCATTTTCTGCAGCAGCTTATCATACTGACCGCCGGAAAGGATCCATGTGGTAATACCTGCCAGATAACCTTTGAACACCACACCGCTGTAGTACTTCATATCCGTACCAACGGAGAAGTCCACACGGATCTGTTCACCAAAGCCAAACCGGGTCAGCGCATCACAAATCTGCCGCAACTGCGCCAGGGGTTCTCCAATCCGCATACTCTGCATTTGCGCAAATACAGATTCCGGAGTACCGCTGCACTCCACCAACGCCAAAAGATCATCCGCGCAGCAGTTCTCTTCCCGGCACAAACGATTCAGTTCGTGACTGTTTTTCTGATGCAGATACTGCAGAGCCCGGTTCTGTCCCTCATGGCTCAAGCCGCTTTTGCGAAGGATCTCGCCAACAATACCCATATGAGAAATATCCAGCACAAAGTTTTCACCCAGCTTGCTGAGGCTTTGGGCTGCCAGCAGCACCACTTCCGCCACGTCCGAGGAAGAAAGATCGCCGATGCACTCCAAGCCGGTTTGCATGATCTCCCGGAAGGCTCGCGTCTGGGGATCCACACGGAAAACATTTTCATTATAGTACACCCGCTGGATATCCGCTGCTTTTCCCGCGTTTTTAATGATAGAAAGGGTCACGTCCGGCTTCAGCGCCAAAAGCTTACCGCTGCGGTCAGAAAATGTGATGACCTGATCGGAGACCAAAAAATCTTTATTGCGGACATAGAGGTCATATTCTTCAAAACGGCTCATTTTATAAGGCTGGTAGCCGTAGTTTTGATATAGCTTTCGCAGCAGCAGGATGGCCTGCTCCTCTTTTTTCAGAATCTTATCCATCATCCCGCTCCTTTTCCATGCGCTCCAACGCGGTAGCATACCCACCGCTGCCATAGAGCAGGCATTTATTAACACGGCTGATCGTAGCCGAACTGGCGCCGGTATCCGCCTGGATCTCGTTGTAATTTTTGTTTTCTTTCAGCTGGGATGCCACCCGGAACCGCTGAGCCATAGCCTGCAGCTCTTTGATGGTGCAAACGTCTTCAAAAAACGCATAGCACTCTTCCCGGGTCTGCAAACTCAAAATTCCCCGATACAAAAAATCCATGTCTTTGTTATGATAAGGTTTCATAAATTCCACCCCTGATATATTTTTTCACATTTTAGCACTTTAGCGTGCTAAAGTCAATGGGTAATCCCGAACTTCTCCAAGGTGTACAGAAAAAACTCCCACAGAACATGTTCTGTGGGAGTTTTGACAGGATTTATTTTTCAACAATCTCTGCGTGCAGTTCCTGCAGGGATTTCATCACACCGCAGCCGGGTTTATTCATAGACTTGATGCCGCTGGCTGCTGCCTTGGCAGCTGCGATAGTAGTGATATAGGGTACTTTCTTCTTGATGGCGGCTTTCCGCAGATAGCTGTCATCGCTGGCACCGTCCGCACCCACGGGCGTATTGATCACCAGATCCACCTTGCCGTTGGTGATCAGATCGTTGAT
>JAFPCE010000098.1 GCA_017390245.1 Selenomonadaceae bacterium | reverse complement strand
GAAATGCCCTGCCTACCAGCTTCCATTTTACGGCCTTCCTATTGCTGGAAAGCAGCCAGCATACACCTATAACCACAGCTATACCCAATATATTTAACAATATTACCATAAGCCATCCTCCCTGTACTCATACGTTCCCATACTTATACGCAAAAAAAAATTTTTTATTACAAAATTTAATTTATTTTTTCATAAATCCATACAAAAAAATCGAGGCACATATATGCCTCGATAAAAATCTCATATTTTGTTCCAAGTCTATTCCTATCACTAAAATTACTTATTAAAGCCAAATACACCTGTGCTCATAAGCTTGCTGTCACCTGATAAATGGGCAGTGCTGTTAATTACCTCTACATTAATCTTGCCATTTTCAAAGAAAGAAATAATATTAACAGCAGTATTATCTTGGCGGATGCGCCACATATTGCGAAGTGGCATCCCCAAAACGTGACACAGCATAGTTCTGTTGACACCGCCATGAGCTGCAATAACAATAGTCTGCCCCTCATGCTGCTTTACCAGCTGCTCCAGCTTTTTCACCGCACGGGCCTGTACATCCATAAAGCCCTCGCCACTTGGACATCTCAGTTCATCTGGCTTATTAAACAAATCATCATGCAAATCCGCCCAGTCCCTGTGAATTTCCTCATAAGTCAGGCCTTCCCATTTGCCAAAGAAAATCTCCTTGAACTCATCGCAAGGTACCACATCCATGCGGAATTTCTTTGCCACAGCAGCAGCAGTATCCATAGCGCGTTCCAAAGGGCTGGCATACACTCCGTCTATATGGTCTGCAGGGAAATTATTCGCCAGATATTCAGCCTGCTCTCTGCCTAAATCAGACAGCTCAATATCAGCCTGTCCCTGATAGCGTCCAACCTTATTCCATACAGTCTGCCCATGTCTTACCAAAATAACCTTTGTCATATAACACGCTCCATTCATCTATACCCATGCACTGCCCGTGTTCAGGTATTATTCCAGGCAGTCATTCAGAGCCTTAACCAGCTTCACATTCTCTTCTCTATTCCTGACTGCCACTCTTACATAATTTTCATCCAGGCCAGGATAATTGCTGCAATCTCTTATTAAGATGCCTTTATCCCTCATTGCCTTAGAAAGCTCCCTACTAGTAATACCACATTTAGTCAAATTAAGCAAAATAAAATTTACCCTTGGCTCATATACCGTCAGCCCTGGAATGTCCAAAAGCCTGTTATAAAGCCATTTTATCTCATCTTTTAGCAAATTACGGCTTTCATTCTGATAAGCTTTATCAGCTAATACAGCCACTCCGGCTTTTTGTGCCAGCAGATTAACATTCCATGGATCCTTATTAAAGTCCAGCTGATGGACCAGTTCCTGACTGGCTGCGCCAAAGCCGAGACGCAGTCCCGGAATAGCATAAAATTTAGTTAAGGAACTGACTACTAAAAGGTTATCAAACTCATTTACCAGATTTAACACGGAATATTCCAGCCGGTCCTGACGAAAATCAAGAAATGACTCATCTACTAAGACATCTATGTTTCTCTTTTTTGCTTCTTTTACAACCTCTGTAACAAAATCCCTTTTTAATAATTCTCCCGTTGGATTATTAGGATTCCCCAAAAGCACAGTATTGCAATCCGCCATTTCCTGGCAGATGCCATCTAAATCCAGAGAAAAGGACTTTTCCTCTTGCAGAAAAAGCCGCTTTACTTCAACTCCTGCTCCTCTGGCAGAACGCTCATATTCACTAAAGGAGGGTACCGGAATCAGTACTTTTTTCGGTCTGACTGTATGAAAATACACATAAAAAAGCTCAGCGGCACCATTGCCCAGGCAGATATTGGCTTCTGGCACATTGTAGTGCACAGAAATAGCCTGCTTCAGTTCTCTGCCCTCAGGGTCAGGATAATGAATCAGGCTACCTATACTCTCTGCTATAGCTTTTTGCGCCGACTGTGCCAGACCCAGTGGGTTAATATTTGCACTAAAATCCAGCCAGCTGCCGGTTGGACTTTGTGCTAAGTAAACATTACCACCATGTTCAAACTCTTGCATAGTCATCAATAAACCACCAGAAACAATCAATATTATAAGCCAGAGCCGGAGCGCTGCTTAACACTGCAGCCACCAGAAATCATACGCTCAGTTTCAAAATATTCCAAATGAGGGAATTTAGCGCTAATAGCCTTAACTGCCTCATTTACCTTAATCATGGAGAAATCAGGGGCAAACAATACACCCATCATTGTACCACTGTGAGCTACATTAACACCCAAAGCTCCCAGAGACTTCACGTATTCAATAATTTCCTCTAACTGAGGCTTTTCCAGAATCTTCTGGTTTTCCAAGGCACTGAGAATTGACACTCTGGCAATCTTCTCAGGAGTAAGCCCGGAATCAAGGGCAGTAATTGCCTCCATCAGCTCTGCGGGGCTGTCCTCATGCCCATGATAATCAGAAAACAGCTTAATGGAATTAACCTTGCCGCCAAAGTCAAACATAGCAATAATCATCTTTGGCACATCTCCATAGGTTTTATTTAAAGCACCAGTCATGTAATTCATATTGGCAATGCCAGGATAGAAAATGCCATCAGTTGGCTCAATACCAGCAGCCAGCTCAGCAACCTCTTCAGGATCAAGTTCTTCCTCAATTGCTGTAGCTACACCCTGGATAACAGCCACAATATCAGCAGTGCTGGCAGCCATGCCCTTGCCAGTTGGCAGCTGGGATTCTAAGGCCATTCCCAATGGGAAGCTCTCAAAGCCCATATAGGAAGTGGTAATCTTCAGTGCCAGCTCAGCTTTTTTCTGAAAACCGGTCTTTGCAGAGGTTCTGTCAGTAACAATTACACGGGAATAAAGGCCGATAGGGCAGCTGATCATAAAAGGCTGTCCATCCTTCCAGCCACGTGCAATCTCACCACAAGAGCCTGGTACAAGTACCTCAATAAACATATAAATTCCTCCTCAGCGTATGTAAACTCAAAGCTCAGATATTTACATACCCTTTTTTGCCATACTTTCACTCCGTATCATAACCATACCGAATTTATTCTATATATTAATTTTATAATTCGTCATAAAAATAAAATATCCTGCATTTATACAGATTTTTGTACTATGACCATAGGATAAATATCTTATCATTTATCTAACAAACACGCAACCAATTATAACATACACATAAAGCACCAGCAATTCATTTAAGATGCACACAGTACCATATACGTCACCAGTAACTCCCCCCAGCTTTTTATCTATAAAATAGCAGAAAATCGCTGTAAAAATGCCACAAGCAAAAATTGCAATAAGTCCAGCCACACTTAAGAAACTAACTAACACCAGGCTGTACATCAAAACCCACAAAAAGCTCCTGGCATTGTTATACTGGGCAAAGGCCTTGCCGATGCCTTCAGGGCGGGCATATTTGCAGCAGGAAACCACACCTGCCATCATCAGCCGGCCAATAACCGGCATTACCACCATAGCTGACGTCAGCCACTCTGCTGGCATATCCAGCAAAGCTGCATAATTTCCCAGCAGAAGCAGTATCATAGCCACCACGCCAAAGGAGCCTGCCCGGCTGTCCTTCATAATCTCCAGCATCCGTTCCCTGTCCCGGCCAGAGAAAATGCCATCCACAGTATCCATGAAGCCGTCACAATGAATGCCGCCAGTTAAAATCACTGGCAGCAGCATCAGGATAAAGGTTCTGATATGCTCTGGAAAATGAAATCCATATACCTGCGGAACTATAGCCATGGCAAAAGCTGCCAGCCCATAGCAAATTCCCAGCACCAGTCCTACCAGCGGGAAATACCGCACACTGCGGCCAAAGCTTTCTTCTGTCCACACCGTCTGCTTCTGCAGCTGGATGCGGGTTAAAAATTGTAAACCAATCAAAAAGGACTGCATTATCTGTCCCCCTTATTATTAGCAAATTGCATGTGGAATTCACCAGCTGCTAGCCTAGAAATGGCATACAAAAATTATCCCATAGCTGGATAACCACATGAGCTAAAAGCAAAAATAAAATTGTCGCCGTATACATCATCTGAATGCAGGTCATAATGTGCTGTGGCCCCATTTCCTGCAACGGCTCACCCATATAAGCACGGAAGGTTTCCCTGCCAAAATAAAAATTATAACCACCTAGGCGTATTTCCAAAGCACCAGCCACAGATGCCTCCGCCCAGCCGCCATTAGGACTAGGATGCTTGCTGGCATCCCTCCGCAGCATTTTCCAGGAATTTGTAGTATTTAAACGCAAAACGAAGGCTGACACCACGAAAATAATGCCTGTAATGCGGGCTG
>JAFPCE010000097.1 GCA_017390245.1 Selenomonadaceae bacterium | reverse complement strand
CAGAGCGCTCATGCCTGCTCCGCCGATACCAACAAAATGTACCTTCTTAATATCCTGTAGCAAAATAAAACTTCCCTTCCTGTTTTATTTATTGTCTTTTATAATCTATTATTTCTTAGTTAAAGCTATAATCATATCAGCAATAGTATCTGCCGCCTCTGGCCGGCCTAAGCTCTTGCTGGCCTTAGCCATATTTTTCAGCGTATCAGGTTGTGCCAGCAGCTCATCAATGGTGTTGATTAAAAGCTCTGAGGTCACATCCTTGTTGAGGATAACCCTGGCTGCTCCTGCCTTTTCTACTGCCCTGGCGTTAAATTCCTGATGATTTTCTGCCGCATAAGGATAGGGTATCAAAATAGCAGGAATGCCTTTAGCTGTCAGCTCTGCTAAGCCTGTTGCGCCAGCCCGGAATACTGCCAGGTCAGCAATAGACATAGCCTGTGGCATATTGTAAAGATAAGGCTTTACCTTGATGTTCTCCGCCTGAGACAGGTCAAGGCCAGCTTCCTTAATGCGCTCTATGATATCTTCATACTCATTTTTGCCTGTAGCATGGAGAATCTGAATCCCTGGCTGGTTAGCGTAATGCTTCACCACATCTACCATGGCTCTGTTAATGGTACGGGCACCACGGCTGCCGCCAGATACCAGGATGGTTTTCTTCTCCGGGGACAGCTGGAAGGCCTCATAGCCGCACTCAGCGCTGGTTTCCATTACCTCGCTGCGGATAGGATTGCCGGTAAATACCACCTTCGAGGCTGGAAAATATTTATTAGCTTCCTCACTGCCTGTGGCAATTTTAGAAACCACTTTAGATAAAATCTTGTTGGTAATGCCAGGAATGACATTCTGCTCCTGAATCAAAGCTGGTATGCCTAAAAGTCCTGCTGCCATCAGTACCGGACCACAGACATAGCCACCTGTACCGACTACCACGTCTGGCTTAAAGCTTTTCACCAAGCTCATGGCCTTGCAGACACCCTTTAAGGCCTTGCCAGCTCTAAGGATATTTACAGGACTTAAACTTCTCTTAAAGCCCTGCAGCTCTACTGTAGTAAAGGCTATGCCCTCTTTAGGAATAATGTCTGCCTCCAGGCCTGCGCTAGTACCAACGTACAGCACTTCTAAATCTGGAATTTTCTTCTGCAATGTACGAATCAAAGTGACAGCTGGATAAATATGGCCTCCTGTGCCGCCACCAGAAACTATTATTTTCATCGTATCGTAACCTCTTGTTTATTGTGCTGGCCTTATTTAGCCAGGCCGTGTACCAGTGCCTTGAAGTCTCTGCCTCGGGCCTCAAAGCCGTCGTACATATCAAAGCTGGCACAGGCTGGAGAAAGCAGCACCACCTGTGGCGGGCCAGCAATCTCATGGGCGATTTTAACAGCATTTTCCATGGAATAGCCAGCTTCATGGATATTTTCCTCTGGATAACCAGCCTTCAGCGCTTCGGACTTGAAACGTGCTGCCGCAGCTCCCACCAGAATCATAGCATCAGTCTTTTCCTTTGCCAGATTCATAAAGTCTGTTAAATCAGTCATTTTATCATCACCACCGGCAATGAGTACCAGATGGCCTGGGAAGCTGTCTAAGGCCTTAATGGCAGAATCGGTATTAGTAGCCTTGGAATCGTTGTAATAAGGCACACCGTTAACAGTAGCTACTGGCTCAATGCGGTGCTCCACACCGGCAAAGGCCTTTAACACCTCAATAATCTTAGGAATCCGTGCTCCTCCCAGGAAGGCTGCAGAAGCTGCTGCCAGGGCATTTTCCACATTGTGGCCGCCCTTTATCTTCAATTCTTCTGCCCGGCACAGACGGCAGGTCTGCCCCTGCCAGGTAATGGTTAACCAGCCATCAGAAAGGTATGCACCTTCCTCCAGCTTTTCCAGACGGCTGAAGAAGAATACCTGTCCCTTAGCTCTGCTGGCCATATCACGGGTTTTATCGTTATCGTAATTCAATACCAAATAGTCTTCAGCAGTCTGCTGGGCAAACATTTTCTCCTTCATCTGCTGATAAACCTCTAAGCTGCCATGACGCACTACATGATCTGGAGTGACATTTAATACCACAGCTATATGTGGACGGAATTCATTGGTAGCCTCCATCTGATAGCTGGAAATCTCCGCTACGATGCAGCTGTCTTCCCCAGCAGACAAAGCCTGTTCACAGAGAGGAATGCCAATATTGCCACCAACGCCAGCATTGGCATAGCGGGTTTTCATCAGCTCCCCTAAGAGAGTAACAGTTGTGGTTTTGCCATTAGTGCCTGTTACTGCCAGCATTGGAGATTTAGCCAGCTTATAGGCTACCTCCACCTCGCTCAGAACTGGAATATTGCGCTTGTAGGCAGCCTGTACCAGAGGAATGCGTACTGGCA
This sequence comes from Selenomonadaceae bacterium, assembly GCA_017390245.1. GTDB lineage: Bacteria > Bacillota > Negativicutes > Selenomonadales > Selenomonadaceae > Anaerovibrio. The sequence continues at coordinate 422 of JAFPCE010000097.1, read as the reverse complement.
CTGCTGGTGACAAAATAACCATGTCCATGCCCTCTAAAAGCGCCTCTGACTGTGGGCCAAAGATAAGCTCCACCCCCTGCTCCTTCAAGCTGGTGAAATCGTATTTCAGGTCCTTTTCCGCCTTGCTGTCACTGAGGACAACTCTGCCTGCACCCAATTTCTTTGCTACTGCTGCTACAGCGTTGCCACTGATGCCTGCACCTATAACCAGTACCTGTTTATCTAAAAATTCCATCCTATTTTATCCTCCCTTAGCCTACTCGAAACAGCAGCCAGCCTAAGAGGCCGCTGAGAGCACCAGCAAAGCAAAAGCTTTTTACTACCTTGGTTTCCGCCCAGCCCTTCAGCTCAAAATGATGATGAATAGGACTCATGAGAAAAACTCTTTTGCCTGTGGTTTTAAAGGATATTACCTGAATAAT
>JAFPCE010000096.1 GCA_017390245.1 Selenomonadaceae bacterium | reverse complement strand
TAATCGCAATATTTCTCAAGTTCTCGTTCTTACTCATTAAAATGTAATTCCTCCCACATTAAGATAGAAAAAAGGGAGTCAAAATGCCTCCCCTTGTTAAACACACATTCAAATTAACATATAAATATTAATATAGTTATGGTATGTTGTCAAATCTTTTTTGCAAAACCTGCTAAAAATATACTCATGTTATACCATTTTTACGCCATATTCACACTAGGCGTTTTTATTATGCCTCATCTTCCTCAGGGCTTACCGCTCTGGTCAGGTATTTATTGGACTGCACCTCCTCAGCCACGCTGATGCAGCTGTCAGTGATACGGTCAATGCAGAATAAAATAGCATTGTACTCAACACTCAGTGCCCCATCGCACAGGCTCTGTTCCATGCGCTTGATGTGAGCCAGGCTGGCATCGCTTTTGCTCTTCCGGACTGCAGTCTGGTCCTTAATGACGTTCATAGCTGTTTCCTTATCTGCACTAACTACAGCTTCTAATACCTTATCAAAAAGTCCCTGGCAGAGGCTGATGTTTTTGTCCAAATCCTCAATGGCCTCAGGGCTGAAGCTCTTGCCCCGGCGCATAACCATCTGGTAATTATCAAATAAATCATAAAGTCTTTCTGAAACGCGGTTGATATTATTGGCCACAAACAGCAGCGCTACCGCCTGCTCCGACTGATGCTTGGTCAGGTTGCCCTGGCTTAAAAGCTGGGCGATATAGGAAGCAATTTTTTCATGGATATCATGAATTTCACGGTAATGCAAAGGATAAATTTTCGCCAGCAGGGTATTGCCATTAACATCCTCCCGCAGGGAATGAATCTGCTCTGTAACAAAGCCGCCCATGCGCTCAACCTCCTGGCTGATCATGAAAATAGCAGCTACAGGCTGGCCCAGGATATTATCATCCAGGAACTGAATGGTCTGCTCTGGCACCGGCTCTTCCTCATCCTCGCCCCTTACCAGCCAGCGCACAATCTTCACCATGACAGGAATCAGTGGCAGCCACAAAAGGGTGCAGGCAATGTTAAACACAGTATGGGCATTAGCTATCTGACGGCCAATAATCTGTGTTTCAGGCCCTGTTGGAGAAATCATGCGGACAAACTCTGCCAGTACAGGTATTAAAAACAAACATACAATAGTACCGCTGATATTAAACACACTGTGGGCTAAGGCTGTACGCTTGGCATTGCGGCTCTGGCCAATAGTAGCCAGCAACGCTGTAATGGTAGTACCAATATTATCACCTAGGAGAATTGGAATAGCACCTGCCAGGCCAATGATACTGGAACTGCCGTCTGGACCAGCCTGAGCCGCAAAATTCTGCAGCACAGCAATGGTAGCAGAGGAGCTTTGCACCACAATGGTCATAATAGCACCTAAGCCAACTCCCAGAATCGGATTATCAATAACCTGAGCCATCATATCCAGGAAAACAGGGCTCTTGGCAATAGGCTTCATTACATGGCCCATGATTTCAATACCTTCAAACAGCAGACCAAAGGAAAAGATAACCATACCAATATTTTTAATGCGTTCCTTCTTAGCTGCGAAGTTTACCAGAAAACCAATGAAAATAATTGGATAAATGTAATTGCTCAGCTTAAAAGCCACCAGCTGGGCAGTCATAGTTGTACCAATATTTGCACCAAAAATAACTGAAATAGCCTGTGGCAGGCTGATAAGCCTTGCTGCCACAAAACCAATAGTCATAACTGTAGTAGCTGAACTAGACTGCAGAACTGCTGTAACCAGTGCACCAGCAAAAGCACCCATAATCGGATTTTTCGTTAAAAAGCCTAAAATACGCTTCATTCTCTCACCAGCAACCTTCTGGAGAGAATCACTCATAGCGTTCATGCCATATAGGAACATGGCCAGACCGCCCATTAAGCCAAAGAGTATTTTTAGATTAGCATCCATCAAAAAACGTCCTCCATCCTTTATCTGTGAAAATTATTTAACCAAAATTATACATGATAATATTATATCCCTCTGTAAATTTTTTGCAAAATCATCTTCACAATTTCTTTACTTGTGGTATCATATAAAACATTATCAATAAAGGAGCCTTTGACATGTCAGCAAGAATCGCCGTTATCTGTGTTTTAGCCCAGAGCCTTATTTATGGCTTTGGTGATCCTATTTCTAAATTTGCCTTTGCTATATTGCCAGTATATCCAGCCCTGGCAGGGCGTTATATCATTGCCTCTCTGGCACTACTAATCTTTGCTGGCAAGCCTTTATACCATAAATTCCGCCAATATCCAGTTAAGCCTCTGCTTTTGCCTAGCATAGCCATTGGCCTGGCATATCTGGTAGGAAATCTTGCCATCAGCCTCACAGCAGCCACTACAGTAGCCTTTCTCTGCTCCCTAGCTATCGTTTTCACTCCAATTCTGGCTTTTATAGCATATAGAACTCCCTACAGCTGGAAGCACCTGCCTGTGCTGGGAATGATGCTCATTGGCCTCTACTGTCTCTGCGGCGTGGCTGAAAATGGCATCAGCAGCTTTGGCTTAGGAGAGGTCTTTTCCCTGCTGTCAGGCTTCATGATTGCAGCCTCCCTGGTATTTGGCCAGTCTGCCATAGCCAAGGCAGATCCCTTAGCCCTCACTGCCACCCAGACCTTCGCCACCACCATCATCACCCTCATAGCCGCTGCCTTTGTACCAGGAGGCTATGACTTCTCCCCAGCCACACCAATGGTATGGGCTATTGTGGCCTACCTGGGCCTGGCCTGCACCATCGGCGGTTACCTGCTGCAAAATGCAGCCCTGGAAGGCATCTCCTCCAGCACCGTAGCCCTCATCCAGTGTATCTGCCCAGTCCTCACTGCCCTGTTCTCCTTCCTCATCCTAGGAGAAACCCTCACCACCATAGGCCTCATAGGCGCCACCCTCATCCTCCTGTGTCTCATCGCCGAAACCCTGTTACAGCAGAAATAATTTTTTCTTGAAAAAAGATTAAAAATGATATATCATTACATTGTACACAATTTAATTTTAAAAAATCATTTTTAAAGGTGGTCTTCCCATGAGCAAACGCTACTCCATTGTCCAGCAGTCAAAATGTGTCTCCTGTGGCACCTGCCTGCATTTCTGCCCCCGCAACGCCATCACCATCATCCATGGCACTCACGCCCAGATAAACAAAGACCTCTGCATCGGCTGCGGTCTCTGTAAAAAAGAATGTCCAGCAGATGCCATATACTTCCAGGAAAGAGAGGCAAAATAAATATGATGAACAAGCAAAAACACTGGTATGATTATCTTTACCTCTGGTCCATCCTCTACTTCACCTTAGGCTTCTTTAACATCCTCTTTGCCTGGCTGGGCCTTATAGATTTTCTTGTGCCTCTGATATTTGCCATATACAGCGGTAACAAAAACTTCTGCAACCGCTACTGTGGCCGTGGCCAGCTGCTGCAGCTTCTAGGCAGCAGGCTGAAGCTCTCCCAGTACCGCAGCACCCCAGGCTTTATCTCTGGCAAATACTTCCGCTATGGCTTTCTCATCTTCTTTTTAACCATGTTTTCCAGCATGCTGCTGCAAACCTATCTGGTAGCAAGTCAGGCAGCCAGTCTCAAAGAAGTACTGAACCTTCTTTGGATCTTCCAGGTACCATGGCACTTTGCCTACCCAATAGAAATCACCGGCTGGATAGCCCAGTTCAGCTTTGGTTTTTACAACATCATGCTCACCTCAACCATCATGGGCCTCATAGCCATGCTGTTGTGGAAGCCCCGCAGCTGGTGCACCTTCTGCCCCATGGGCACCATGACCCAGGGCATCTGCAAGCTCAAGCACCACTAAATATTCCCATAAAAATTTTTTCGTCCTCAATGGCGACAGCCTTGAATGGGTGGGCGGTGGGGGCAGGGCATAGAAAAAACTTTTTATAAATGAGATATAAAAAATGGCTCAGAGCATATACTCATGCTCTGAGCCATTTCTATATCTTATTTCTCCAAGGCCTCCCAGGCAGCCTCTGCACGCTCCACAAAAATGCTGCGGATAGCCTCATTCTCACCTAAACCATGGATATAGGTATCAACCTTAAAGCCTTCCTTAGTTAAGATTGTCTTATGGGAATCATCCTCATCACCAGCCATATCATTGGTAGCATGATCACCAGCAACCATCATGAAAGGCACTAAAGTAACACTCTTGACCCCCTTAGCCTTCAGCTTAGGAATTACGGTCTCAAGGCTAGGCCAGCCCTCAACGGTATAGATATAAGTGTTATCCATACCCAGCTCAGCCATCTTCGCCTGCATTACAGAATAGTACGCATTGGCAATATCAGGAGTACCATGAGCCATCAAAAGCACTGCGTGATCCTTGCTGGTCTTTGGTAAGGTTGGTGCTAATGCACTCATTACCTCAGATACATCATCAGCCTGCTCCTCCTGGCCCTGCCAGTACATCAAAGGAGTACCAAAGGTCATCTTCTTGAAGTTGTTCTTATACTGATGGAATACGCCCTTCTTGTAGCTGTACTCTACACCAGGAATTATATCCAGAGTAGTAAGTGCCACACGGGTATAGCCATCAGCCTTTAACTGCTCCAAAGCCTCCTCAGGAGTTGGATACTTGATGCCCTCATTCTCATTAACGCGCTTAATGATGATGTGGGAAGTATAAGCAGTAACAATCTTGGTATCTGGATGAGCCTTCTGCAGCTGCTCAATGGTAGCATTAATAGTCTTAGCACGAGTATCCTTAAAGGTAGTACCAAAGGTCATTACCACAATAGCATCCTTATTTGCTAAATTCTGCATTGCAGGATTCTCATAACTCAATATACCAATCTCAGTAGCCTGCTTTAAAGCCTTAGTAGTTGTAGTAACCTCAGGATTCAGTTCATAAGCAGCTTCAACAGTGCCCATTCCCATTGTCAAAAATCCTCCTATGGCTAATGTTAAAGCCAGTGTTTTCAATCCAGTCATTTTCATACCTCCATCTTACATTGAATGATTTATATTTCAGCTCATACATTCATTATGATTTAAATGGAAGTGTAACAGCATATCACCAAGCCATATAGTGGAGAATTTCAGGCTCAGAAGATATTGAAAATCATTACTATTCTATATTACTATGTTTTCGCAAAAGATACAAGAAGTAAGGTGTACCTAAAAATGCAGTCATAATACCTACATTGATCTCAGTCTTCTCCAGCACCTCTCTTCCCAAAGCATCACAGAACAGCAGGAAAACTGCACCCGCTAAAATGCTGGCTGGCAGCAGATACTTGTGATTTGGCCCTACTAACATACGCATCATGTGTGGAATAATAAGGCCCACAAAGCCAATATTGCCGCTGATGCAGACACTGGTAGCTGTTGTCATAGCAGAAACCATTAGCAAAATTAATCTGTACTTCATTACTGGCATGCCTACAGATTTAGCCTCAGCTTCACCCAGTGCCAGTACATTTAAATGGCGGGCCATAAATATCATGATTATAAGCCCCAGACCAATAGGACCTGCCCCCATCAGCACGTGCTCCCAGTTGCGGTAATCCAGACTGCCAATAGTCCAGAACAGATACTGCTGCAGCTTGCTTTCATCCATCACCACCAGCATAGCAGCAGTAATAGCTCCCAGCAGCATACCTACCACTACGCCAGACAGCAGCAGCGTCAGCACAGGAATCCTGCCATTTCTGGTAGCCAGCACTATGGTCATAAACACAGCCATCATAGCACCAGCAAAAGCCATCACTGGCAGAGCAAACATGCTGATAGTATTCAGCCCCAGGCTGATAGCCACTACAGCACCTACTGTAGCGCCGCTGGAAACACCGATAATGCCAGGGTCAGCCAGAGGGTTGCTAAATAGTCCCTGTAAGATTGCTCCTGATGTAGCCAGGCCTGCCCCTACTAACAGTGCCACCACAGTGCGGGGAGCACGGATAAACATCAATACTGCCTCCTGCTGGGCTGTAGTTGTCACATCCTGAAATACTGGCAGCCCCAGCTGCTGGCACACCCAGGCAGCCACATGCCAGAAGCTTAAATCATATTGTCCGGCAGAAAGGGAAAATACAACTGTAACGCAAAGCATCACCAGCAGCACTATAGCTACAAGCTTACGATGATATACCATTAATGCTTTCCCTCCTGCTTATTAGTATTTTCTTGATGTTCTTCACCTGCTGTATCATCCACTGACTTGCCCATAAGGGTATCCAGCAGCTGCTGTTTTTCCAGGCTATCCTCTGATGGCTCAGTAAAGATATCTGCATGGCCAGTAGCTTCATTAGTTACGGCACGAATTGGCGCATCGTAGGCATTAGAAAGTATCTCATCCTGCAGCACCTCTTCTGGTATGCCATCTGCCAGTATCTGCCCCTGCTTTAGCAGTACCAGACGGCTGCAGTAACGGGCTGCCAGATTCAGCTCATGGACAACCATAACCACAGTTTTCCCCCGGCGGCACAGCTCCTGGCAAAAGCGGAAAATTTCCTCCTGGTAGAATAAATCCAGCCCTGCTGCCGGCTCATCCAAAAACAATATCTCAGTCTGCTGGGCCAGAACCTTAGCCAGAAGCACACGCTGCCTCTGTCCCCCAGATAATGCCCTGATAGGCTTATCTGCCAGGTCTGACACTCCTGTGTACTCCATACTTGCCTCGATTACTGCCTTATCTCTGTCATCCTGCTGCTGGTACCATTTCTTATAAGGATAACGGCCAGCCATGACTATGTCTTTAGCAGTATAATCAAAGGTCAGCTCCACCTGCTGCTGCAGATAAGCTATCTTCATGGCAAGCTCACGCTGCTGGTAATCAGTCAGCGCCTTGCCCATGAGCTCTACAGACCCGCTGCTATAGGGAAGAAACCCCCGCAGCGTCTTTAGTAGTGTACTTTTACCAGCACCATTTTTGCCAATAATGCCAATAAAATCACCTTTATTTATGCTGAGATTAATATTTTGCAATATGACATTGTTTTTTTCATAGCCAGTCACCAGATTGCTGACCTGAATCAGATTTTCCATGCAATGCTCCATGTACCGTAAAATTGTGAAAATACAACTATTTGCTATATTATTCTGCTACAGAAATATGCTGCTGGTCCTCCAGCTTGAACTCATCACCATATACCACATAGGCCAGCTCCTGTACAGCATAGCAGAAATCCTGGGATGCTGTGTAAATATAGGAGTCCCGCGGATTCTTTACATTGCCAGTCTTAATGGCCTTCATCTGCTGCAAGGATGGGTCTTTAAGATAGCCATTGCGGAACTTATCAATATCATAGGTGTTATGGGCATTGTAGCTTGGCATAAAGAGAATATCAGGATCAATCTTCACAATCATTTCCTTGGTAAGCTTATCGCCACGGTGGAGACCTGCTTCAGCTAAGCCATTGCGGACACCTGCCAGCTTGCAGGCTTCATCGTAAATACAGCCAATACCGCCATAATTATTCATGAGAGAAACCAGCACAGTAGTCTTTCTTTCAGACTCTGGAATCTTGTCAACCTTTACCTTGATTTCTGCCAGCTTCTGGTCCATGATTTCTATGAGCTTGTCGCCCTTTTCTGGCTCACCTACAGCCTGGGCCATCAGATGAATATTATCCTTAATGTCCTGGAGATTCTTAGCACCCTTAACCACTACCACGTTAACGCCCATATTGCGGAGAGCATCAACGTACTCAATATTGCCCCAGTCAGCGGCAATAACAAGATCTGGATTCATAGCCAGGATTTCCTCCACCTTAGGATGGCGGATTTTATTTGGCACCTGCTTAGCCAGCTCAACCACATTGGAGCTGACAGGATCATCTAAAAGAGTATTAACTGCTACTACCTTTTCAGGCTTTACCAGGCCCAGAAGAATATTATCTGTACTTAAGGTAACAGTCATAATGCGTTGAGGCTTTTCCTTAAACTTCACCACTGTCCCCTGGTCGTCAGTAACCTCATAAGCTCCCCCCTGATTCTGGGCAGCCTTATTGCTGCAGCCTGCGCACAGCAGACATACTGTCACTACCAGAAGCAGCAGACAACTTAAATATTTGTTGTAGCTTTCATTTCTCATAACCTGTTCAATCCTTTCACAACAATGCCCCTAGCATGTATATGACTAGGGGCACAGCCGCACACTTATAAATTTAGTATACCCTAGCTAGAAGCCCTTGGCAAACTGAATTTATGATAGTTAAATTTTATTAGAACTTGTAGGTGTAGTTAAACATAAAGGTTGCTGGCTCAGTGTAGTAGTCGGAGGAAGAATTGGAGGTTCTGTCACGGCGGCTTAATACGTTATTAATAGCCAGGCTCAGCTCACTGCTTGCATCTGGTTCATAAACGAAGTTAAGAGAAGATAAGAGATATGGCTTAACTTCCTTGTTAGGGCCAGTCTCAGAGGAGAAGCGCATGCACTGGTAGTTCAAGCTCAAGTTAGAAGTAAACTTCTTCAT
>JAFPCE010000095.1 GCA_017390245.1 Selenomonadaceae bacterium | reverse complement strand
TTGTGTTCTTTGTATTTTTCGCTGTAGGAGCGGGGGTATTTGCCGCTGTAGCGGATGCGGCGTTTGTGAGTCGTAGGTTCTTGTGTCATATTGATTCCTTTTCTAAAAGATATTGACGTCTTCGCAGCTGATGCCGTTGAGGGCTTTGCGGCGGTAGTGGCTGACGACTTTGAGCATGAAGTCGATGGCGCTGCTGACTACTGGATTGTTGTCGAAGTAGTCGATGTGGCGGGTGAAGCGGGTGCTGATGAGGCTGTAGAGGAGCTCTATCTGCTTGATGCGTTCTTTCTGGCTGGTGACCATTTTGTCGAAGACTTCTAATGTTGCGACGAAGTCATAGAGGACAGGTACTGCCAGCTTGTTTTTCCGCATGGAGTCGCCAATGGCAGGGATGCTGGCTACAGCAGAGTAGATGTCCTGCTTATGCTCTAACTCTGGTGGCTCTCCTGCTCTCAGGTTCTGCAGCAGGCAATTGTTGTGGGCGATGCTGTTTCTGATGGAGCGTACTGCGTAGAGATGCTCTGTTTCTACGTGTTTTTGCTGGTACTTGCTGAAGTACAGGTCATAGAGACTGATAAGATTGGTGAAGGTCAGTACCTCTACAATGTTCCATACGCCAAAGTTTTCACCGTATTTGTTAACCAGTCCTTCTGTATACGGCGTTTTCTGGTGCAGTATCTCCCGTTTCAGCCATTTCTGCTTGGTAAAGAGATCCTGGACAATGCTGTAGCCGTCTTCCCGCTTGTTTTTGTTTACAGCGTTTAAAAGGCTTACCTTGGTGTAATGCTCTATGTCTATAACAATAGGAAACATAGCCCGGCGAAAATACACATCTAAAAGGGACAGCTCCTTTAAATAGGCAAAGTCCAGGTCAATGTACTTGCCTTTCTTGGGGCCGTCCCTGTGTTTATCATAATTGCCGGCATAGAATTTCAAGCGGAAATAGTATGTATCATCCCGCAAAAATTCCATGGCCTGTTTTTCGTTCATGAGCTTAAAGGTTATTCCCTTGGACTTCATCTGTTCTACTTGTCCTGCAAAATCCAGCTTTTCTGTAGGCATAACAACACATCCTTCAGATATTCAGATAACAACTAACACTCATAGTAATGAAAATCCACCCAGCTCTGCCTCCGCCAGCCGATATCCTCTAGCTGCCATGGATTAACCCATACCTGCAGCATTGTCCTGGCAAAACCATCTGGCCTTATTTATTAATTATCCACCCGCTGGAAAAAATCCTTCTTTTGCAGGTCATGTATACAGGTGGCAAAGACATCATAGAGAGCTGCCTCAGCTGTTGGCATATTATCTTCACTGCGGCTCATTTTGGTGCGCTTAATGACGCCGTTTTTGTCTAACAATATTGCTTCCATGTCCATGTCTGCCAGCCATTCCCGCATTGCCGGCATATCCCTGCCAGTACCATCACTATGGAGAATCAATGCCTCATTTATGCGCAGCACCAGCAGCTGGTCCTTGCCTGCAGCCTGTACCATGGCTGTCAGCTGTTCATCAGTAAGATACTTAGTCTTTTTGTAGTTAGCAGCCTGGCAGGCATTAAAGAATTTTTCCTGCATAGCAGGGCCATATTCCATAGGGTAACGGTACTTAGAGTAGCATTTTACAAAGTAGCGCTTCACAATATCCTGATAATCCCCCGTCAGATAAGTGCCATTGCCTAAAATCACAATGCCCACATTAACAGGTGTAATAGCCTGAGCCTCCTCTTCACCAGCTGCTGCACTAGCAAAGCTGTTTACAGAAAAAATACTACATACCAAAAGCAATACTGCTAACAATCTTTTCATGGTACCGTCCCCTTAAGTTACTACTTCTAAAATTTACAAAACTTACTTCTGTGGATGATAGTACTTAGCGATTTTACTAAGGGTTATATCTACATCCAGTGGCTTAGCTATATGGTCATTCATACCGTGAGCCAGGCATTTCCGCACATCCTCTACAAAGGCATTGGCAGTCATGGCTATGATAGGAATACTGTGGGCATCTGCCAGTCCGGACTGCCGGATGTGGTGAGTGGCCTCATAACCGTCAAGCAGCGGCATACGGATATCCATCAATATCATGTCAAAGGTACCAGCAGGGCTGTAGGTATAGGTCTTTACTGCCTCGTAGCCATTGACAGCGCAGGTCACCTGTGCTCCTGCCTGTTCTAGCAGGAATACGGCGATTTCCCGGTTTACCTCATTATCCTCTGCCAGGAGAATGCGGATGCCGGATATATCTGGCTTTTCTGCCTGCTTTTCCTCTGCCTGATTATCTTCCTCAGCACATAGCTCCATAGGTATGGTTATTCTAAAGGTAGAGCCAACGCCTAACTGGCTTTCTACCTCAATAGTGCCACCCATCATATCCACCAGCTCCTTGGTGATGGCCATGCCCAGGCCTGTACCCTGATAGTGGATACCAGCATCTGTGCGCTCTCTGGAAAATGGGTCAAAGATATGCTTTAAAAACTTCTCACTCATTCCTATGCCAGTGTCTGACATGATAAAGGTAAAAGCTGCATGGTTATCGTCTAGCGGCTTTTCCTCCAGCCATACCTCAATACTGCCATTAGGATTAGTGTATTTAACGGAGTTAGACATGATATTTAAAATAATCCGCTGGATATGCACTGGGCTGCCAATAACCATGTTGTGCTTCTGGTTAAAGTGAGAACCTAAAAGGTTAATACCCTTTTCCCTGGCACTGAGCTCAATGCCCTGGCCCATGGACTGAATCATTTTCTGCAGGTGGAATTTCTCCCTGGTGAGCTCTACCTTACCGCTTTCCAGTTTGCTCATATCCAGAACGTCATTAATGAGCTGCTCCAGCTGATGGCTGCACTCTTCAATGCGCTTCAGAGAATAGCCTACCTTGTCGCAGTTCCCCAGACTCTGGGTGGCGATTTTAGACATGCCGATAATGCCGTTTAAAGGTGTACGGATATCATGGGACATGCGGGAGAGAAAATCTGTCTTGGCTTCGTTGGCCTTCTGGGCCTCAGCATAAGCTGCTGCCAGCATTTCCTTGGCATGCAGCTCCTTTTTCTTCTCATTGTCGATTTTCTGCACGCCGATGATGGCACTGGTAAAGCTGCCATCAGACTTTAATACAGGCACAATCGTAACGCGGCACCAGCCCATAGAGGTATCTCTGTACTCATAGACAATCTGCCTGTCTCTGGCCAGGGTGGCAATGAGGTTCTGCTTATCAAATATTTTCCAGATTCTGCCCTTGTCGTCTTCCTCCACAAAGTTGTTGATAATACCTGTTACTATGGCATCGCTGTCATAGTTAAGCTTAGCTGCGACTTCCTCCAAATCTGCCCTGTCACGGAGAACCTTGACCTTGTTAAGGGCAAAGTCGTAAATCCATACTAAGGTATAAATGCTGGCAAAGGCGTTGATGACATTGCTATCCTCAGCGTTGTTCATGGCATTTGCAGCTCCAGTAGTTCCCATTTGCACTGGCGTATTTAATTTTTGCTCTAAAGAATTTTGATTTATCATAAGAAAATCCTCCAAAAATTATATTAAATTACTACAAATGGACAGCTATATACACCTGTCATGGCCTGCAGGTCTTCTATGGTGTCTGTCCCCAGGGCTTCCATAGCTTTTAATGGTATCTGGGCACAGAGCCTGGCATCCTCCAGGGCATCGTGGTGCTTAAACTGTATGTCAAAAAACCTGCCCATGGTGTCCAGCTTGTGGTTTGGCAGCTGAGGCCATACCTTTCTGGACAGGCGGACAGTACACATGAAATTAAACTCCACCGGCGGTAAATCATAGTACTGCAGGCAGCGCTTTAATACATTCATATCAAAGCTGGCATTATGAGCCACCACCAGCTTCCCAGCCAGCAGACGGCTAAGCTGTGGCCAGAGCCGTGGGAAAAATGGGGAATTAGCCGTGTCCCTTTCCCGGATGCCATGTACCTGGATATTGCGCCAGAAATATTTGTTGCCTGGTGGCTGCAGCAGGGTGTGATGGTCCACCATGTGGCCATCCTTTACCTCTATTAATGCTACACTGCAGGCAGATTCACCTGCGGAGGTAGCTGTTTCAAAATCTATTGCTAAATATTCCATATACTCCAGCTTCTCCTCCGCATAAATCTGCTAAAACTCAATAAAACTCACCTAAATTACTTAGCTTACTCAAATTAATTTTCTGGCTTAACCTTCTCTATCTGCCAGCAATAATCCTGCTTAAATTTTAATTTTATTAAAAAAATCACTAAAATATTACAGTTTCTTTTTCAACATATCTGCTGCTGCTAAAAGAGCAACTATCATGGCAGATGGTCTAGGGGGACAGCCTGGCACATAGATGTCTACTGGCAGGATTTTGTCCACTGCCCCAGCTATGGCATAGGTGTCACCGTAGGTTTCACCGCCAGCTGCACAGGCCCCACAGGCCATTACCAGCCTTGGCTCAGGCATAGCCTCATAGCTCATCTTTAAAGCCTGCTCTAAATTGCGGGTTACCACACCAGTTACCATCAGCAAATCTGCATGGCGGGGGCTGGCCACAAAGGACACGCCGTAGCGATGCAAATCATAGTATGGATTGCTCAATGCACCCATTTCAAAGTCGCAGGCGTTGCAGGAACCAGCATCTAAGTGACGCACCTGCAAAGACCTGCCCAGCTTTTCCTGCAACACCTCTGCCAGTACTCTTTCACCGGTTTCAGTGATATATGGCATTACGTCCTGGCTGCTGTGGTGCATGGCACTGCCTGTGCCATTTACCTGGGCTTCATTTTCCAGGATAGTTTTGGTGCAGGCTTCTACACATTTGCCACAGAAGATACATTTTTTATAGTCAATAGAATAATCTGTACCCTTCACCTGAAAAGCATTTACTGGGCATACCTTAGCGCACTCTGACAGTGCTTCTCTGGTACAGGTACCCTCGATGCAGCCCCGCATGCGCTGGCTGCCAGTGAGGCTTACAGGCTCAGTTGCGATTTTATCCTTTAATATTCTTTCAAGTACTTTAAACATATTTCGCTCCTCTAAGCTTATCTATCCTTATGGCTTTTATCTGTCTATGCAAGCATAGCAAAGCTCAAAGCTCTTATTTATCAATGGGAAATCAGGGATAATGTCACCCTGTACTGCCAGTGTCAGTGCCGGCCAGTTCGGATAGGAAGCACTGCGGACAAAGAGTCTGTCTATTCTGCCCATTTTGTCCAGTGCCACATACTGGAAGTTACTGCCGCGAGGTGATTCACAAATGCCCCAGGCCTCACCAGTGGCAACGGGAACCTCTGTCATAAGCTCACCGTCCTCTTCATTTTCCAGCATATCTAAAAGCTTATCTATCATCTCAAAGGAAATGGAAAGCTCGCCAATGCGAACCAGCAGTCTGGCTGCTACATCACCCATGGTCATAGTATATGGTTTAAAGCCAAGCTCACTGTATACGCCAAAATCAAAATCCTGGCGGCTGTCATGCTCATAGCCGCTGGCTCTGGCACCTACACCTACCATGGCTAAATCCTTAGCAGTCTGGGTGCGGACAATACCAGTAGTACGGATACGGTTCTGGAAATTTTCCTGCTCCCGGAACATAGACGCCAAGTCCTCTACACCATCTGCAGTGCTGTCCAGTACCTGGCGGATTTCCTGGATAAGCTCCTTTGTAATGTTCTGCCGCACACCACCTGGTACAATCACGCCACGGAGGAAGCGGTTACCTGCTACAGCTTCGTTAAGGCGCATAAGGCGCTCCTTTAAGCGTGCACCTAAGCTAATGGCAGGATTAAAGCCCACACCTGCTGGCATATTGGCCAAATCACCTACATGGTTGGTAACACGCTCCATCTCAGACAACAGGGTACGGATAACCTCCGCCCGCCGGGGTGCTGTTACCTCAGCTGCCTTCTCCACCGCCTGGCAGAAGCTCCAGGTATTGGCAATGCTGCAAGCACCGCAGATACGCTCTACAATGTGAAGAGCCTCATCAGGACTTTTCCCTTCCACTGCCTTCTCAATGCCTCTGTGGGTAAAGAACAGCTTGGCATCCAGCTGCAGCATAGCCTCACCAGCCTGGCTGAAGCGGAAGTGGCCTGGCTCGATAATACCAGCATGGATAGGTCCTACTGGTACTT
>JAFPCE010000014.1 GCA_017390245.1 Selenomonadaceae bacterium | reverse complement strand
TCTGGCGGCAATATCCGTAGTAACCAGAATCTGCAGCTTGGCCTCACGGAATTTCTTCAACACATTGGTCCGCTGCAGCTGGGATAAATCACCCTGCAGTTCATCAGCAAGATAGCCCCGCCTTGCCAGTGCCATGGCCACCTGTGACACCCTGGCCTTAGTTGAGCAGAATACCATAGCCAGATATGGCTGATGCTCATTAATCAGCTCGCACAGCTTATCCAGCTTGGAATCTTCTATAGTATCTATTACCTTTTGCTGAATATTATCCAATGTAATGTTTTCAGCCTTGATGGTAATATGCTGGGTTTCAAACATATAGCGGTGTGCTAATGCCTTTACCTTATCTGGCATGGTTGCAGAAAACAGCATAATCTGCCTGTCCTTAGCCATAGCAGATAAAATTGCCTCCACGTCCTCCAAAAAGCCCCGGTGCAGCATTTCATCAGCCTCATCTAAAACAATGCGGTTGGTGTTGCTGAAATTCATGGTTTTCCGGCGTAAATGATCCAGTATGCGGCCTGGAGTACCTATAATCACATGAGGCTCCCGGCCAAGCTTGCGCTTCTGTCGTTCAATATCCTGTCCCCCATAGATAGCCAGAGTGCGGACGCCATCAGCCTTCCCCAGTGAAGCGGCTACCCTAGCAATCTGCAGAGTCAGCTCCCTGGTAGGAGTGATGATAATAGTCTGGATATTATCTGCCTGCACCTTGATTTTATCAAAAAGAGGTAGTAAAAAGGCCAGTGTCTTGCCTGTGCCAGTCTGAGCCTGAACGATGGTATCCTTGCCGTTGCGCAGGGCAGGAATGGCTTCCTCCTGTACAGGAGTTGCCTCTGTAATGCCCATTTTCTTCAGCTCATTACACAATACCTCTGATACATTCAATTCTAAAAATGTCTTCACGTTTTTCTCCTTGTTGTACCAAAAATCATCTCAAAAATAAGGGGCGCCAGAAACGCCCCTATATACCTTATTCCTTGTTGTACATAGCTGCCAGGCGTTCCTGTGTTTCAGTATCAGCCAGGAAATCGTCATAACTGGTAAGCTTGTCATATACTCCCTCTGGAGTCAGCTCAATAATGCGGTCTGCAATGGTCTGTACAAACTGATGGTCATGGGAAACGAAAAGCAAAGTGCCCTTGAAACCAATCAAGCCGTCATTTAATGCAGTAATAGACTCCAAATCAAGATGGTTAGTAGGCTCATCCATCAGCAGTACATTAGCACCGCTGAGCATCATCTTGGACAGCATGCAGCGGACCTTTTCACCACCGGAAATAACAGAAGCCTTCTTTAAGCTTTCCTCACCGCTGAAGAGCATGCGGCCTAAGAAGCCACGTACAAAGGATTCGTCTGGATCCTTGGAGTACTGGCGCAGCCAGTCAGTCAGGCTCAGCTCGCAGCCTTCAAAATACTCAGTATTATCGTTTGGCAAATATGCCTGGGTAGTAGTTACCCCCCACTTGAAAGAACCCTCATCTGGCTCCATCTCACCCATTAAAATCTGGAAAAGAGCAGTTTTACCAGCACTATTTGGACCGGTAAAGGCAATCTTATCTCCCTTTCTGACGGTAAAGGAAACATTGTTCAGCACCTTTACACCATCTACAGTCTTGGAAATGCCCTCTACCAGCAGCAGCTGATCGCCAGCCTCACGGTCTGGAGTAAAGGCAATATATGGATAACGTCTGGAAGAAGGCTTAATATCCTCCAAGGTAATCTTATCTAACAGCTTCTTACGGGAAGTTGCCTGCTTGGACTTAGAAGCATTAGCAGCAAAACGTGCAATAAAGGTCTGCAGTTCCTTAATCTTCTCTTCCTTTTTCTTGTTGGCATCTCTAGCTAACTGCTGTGCCAGCTGGCTGGAATGATACCAGAAATCATAGTTGCCCACATACAGCTGAATCTTGCCAAAGTCCACATCAGCAATATGAGTACAAACCTGATTTAAGAAGTGGCGGTCATGGGATACAACAATTACTGTATTTTCAAAGCCAGCTAAGAAATCCTCTAACCAGTTAATAGAAGCTAAGTCCAGATGGTTGGTAGGCTCGTCCAGCAGCAGAATATCAGGATTGCCAAAAAGTGCCTGCGCCAAAAGTACACGCACCTTTAAGCTGGGATCCAGCTCAGCCATCTTCTGATAATGGAATTCTTCACCAATGCCCAGGCCATTTAACAGCTTGGCCGCATCAGCCTCAGCATCCCAGCCATTCAGCTCAGCAAACTCTGCCTCCAGCTCACCAGCTCTGATGCCGTCTTCATCACTAAAATCAGGCTTAGCATAAATAGCATCCTTTTCATCCATGATGTCTACCAGATGCTTGTTACCCATAATAACTGTACGCAAAACTTCAAATTCATCAAACTCAAAGTGATCCTGGCGCAGTACGGACATACGCTCGCCGGGAGTAATATCAATAGAACCATTGGTTGGCTCAATCTCGCCGCTTAACAGCTTTAAAAAGGTAGACTTGCCGGCACCATTAGCACCAATGACACCATAGCAGTTGCCAGGAGTAAACTTAATGGAAACATCTTTAAATAAAACTCTCTTACCAAATTGTAGTGTAACACCACTAGTTGCAATCATTTTTTCTCTTTCCTCTCATCTCTTTACTACTATGAAAATACCAACAACTCAGGAATTTAAAATTCCCCTGTAATAATCTAAAATGCTCTGGCCGTAGCCTACACCTGGCACCGCCCAGCGGCCATTTAAATCCTGCCACTGATTCAGGGTGCTGGTGCCATAAGTACTGCGGACTAAATCATACCTTGGATCTACTATGTCAGCCTTTGGCAGGGCTGTAGAAGAATAGGCCAGCAGATGCTGGATGTGCGCCCTGACACCAAGTCTTGGTGAATCAAAATATGCACCTCTGACGCTTCTGCTGGTAGTGCCTAAGCCGCAGTAATTATTCTGTGCAGGCACTACTGTACCACCAAAGCTGAAATAACCAGTTTCCTTCAATGCCTGGGCAAAAGCGATATCCGGTCTTACACCCTCTAATCTGCCTTCTTCATAATAATACGCAACCAATTCCTCTGGAGAAACATTTAACAAAGGATGCGGATTATTATGGAGAAGATATCTGACACACTGAGCCTGATCTGCTACCGGTGCACCTAAAATCATATTGT
Source organism: Selenomonadaceae bacterium (assembly GCA_017390245.1). GTDB lineage: Bacteria > Bacillota > Negativicutes > Selenomonadales > Selenomonadaceae > Anaerovibrio. The sequence continues at coordinate 5,775 of JAFPCE010000014.1, read as the reverse complement.
CATTGATGCTGGCCTGTGGCTTTACTGGCACTGGCAGCTCTGCCTCAGCCTCTTCCTGTACTGGATGCAGTATAGCCTGTATTCTCTCTGCCAGACTGCCCCCCTTCACAGACACCTTGCTGGTATCATTGTGGTGTTTATCAATATTTACAACAGTTTTATGATGTGCTGCCTCACAGTCCGCCAGTCCTGCATGGGCAACGATACTCATGCTGCAGGCTAAAACAGCTAGAAACCTGTACTTTTTCACCATCAACCCCCCTGAAAAATTTTACAATAAATCATATTAACAAAAGAAAATGCAGGCAAAATACAGCAAACAGTCCATATTGTCCCCAGGTAATCTCCCTGGCTCTGCCCTGCCATATTGCCAGCAGTATATATAGGATAATGCCAGCACCAATGCCGCCAGCTATGTCTCCCCACAAGGGAACCAGCAGCAGCGTCATCAGCCTTGGCCAGAAAGCTAAAGCATGCATATCGCCCAAAAGGCTCTTGCCTTGTCCTGCTGCATACTGCTCTAGCAGAAAGCCCCCTGCCAGCACCAGGCCGCAAGCAGTTATCACTGGCTGCTGGGAAATTTCCCGCAGCAACGGCCCGCAAAATAATACAGGCAATAATAACATACAAGCTGCCTTGGCCGCAAGTCCTGTTTTACCACCACAGCCCCTGCTGATGGCAGCTCCCTCTGCAGCCGTCATAGCTCCGGCCCCCAGGCAGCCCCCCATAATATTGCCTATAGCCGTTAAATAGAATAACCTTTTGCTCTCTGTTCCACTAGAAACCTCTGAATCTTTTTCCTGCCACATATTCTGGGCCACCATGGCATCAAAGACCAGCAGCAGCAAAACTGTAACATAATCTGCTATATGAACTGCATCCAGACACAGGTTAAACTGCCCTGTAGCAGACAGCAATGCATCCGGCAGCATCAACATCTGAGCTGGCAAGGCCACAAAGCCCTGTATCAGCAGTACCAGCAATGCAGTAAATATTCCAGCAGGAATGGCCAGCTGCCGGAAGCTATAACTTACGGCTATGGCTGTTACCAGCCCCAGCGCCGCTGCCAAAAACACAGGCTCATAAATATTGCCAGACATTGTCACAGTCATAGGAGAACCTATTACCACATGGGACTGTACCAAGCCCCTGTATAGTAAATAAAGGCCCATAACCCCTGGAATAATTTCTATTAAATACTCTGGCAGGCAATGATAAAGATAATTCAGCCAGCCTTTATAGGTAACAAAAAGTAGAATAGCTCCTGCCAGCAGGCACAAGCCCATTATGTTCTGCCAGGGAATGGCCTTGCTGATACACAGCTCATAAAATAAATAGCTGTTGAGCCCCATAGATGGATAAAGAACCACAGGCATACGGAAAAATATTCCCCCTGCCAGCGTGGTAATAATAACCGCCGTCAGGGCTGCTGGCAAAACTCCGCCGTAGGGCACGCCGCTAAGCTCCAGCATGGGATATAACACCAGCAGGCTGGACAATACCAGCGTGGCATTGCCTGCACCAGCAGCTATTTCCTGCCATATTTTTTTGTTTACTGTACCGTCATGGCTGTTATTTAATTCCATTTTCATCCTCAGCCTCGTCAATAGGCTTATTCAGTATATCCTTGCCAAATACGGTAATTGTATAGTAAAGGCCAATAAAAAATGGCACATATTCAGCGATAAAACGCCAGGAAACAGCTAATATACCAACGGTACCAGCTGGAACACTCTCATTAAACAGCAGGACAAAACCGCCCTCTGCTATACCAGAACCACCAGGTGTAGGTGAAAAATACAGCAGAATATTCAAGAACATCATCCTGCCCATAACAGTAAGCCAGTCAACGGATGCACCTATACCCAGCATCAGAAATGGCACTACCATATAAATAAAAATCAAGCTCAGGCCCGATTCAAAAAATACCCTGATCATGGAAAGGGGTGAAGACACCAAAAGCTGAATGCCGCTTTTACTATCCCTGTAGGTTGATAAAAAACGGTTACGCCACTTGTGGGATTTTAACCTTCTGGCAATCTGAGCCGCCACATAATCAAATCCATTGTTCCTTATACTGTATACAATGCCTATAATCACAGCCAGTGTTATACCGGCAACAATTACCATCACATCGTTGGATACACCTGGCAGAATGCCTGCATCATGCAGGAAAATAAAAGGCAGACAGCATGCCAGAAACAGTATGGAAACCAAGGTCCGCACCATAGCCAGTACCGCTGCCTTGCCAGCCGGCACCCCTGCCTTTTTCAGAAACATAACCTGGGCAATAGCACCTGCCGCAGCTCCAGGCCCCAGCATAGCTAAAAAGTAGTTGCCAAAAACCACCTGCACAGCCTGCTTCAAAGTAATATGCTCACCAGAAATTTTTACCATGTGCATCAGCCTTGTCCCATCCAGGATAAGACCGATGATAATAGCCAGCAGAGCAAGCCCCACTGACCATGGCTGAAATAAACTTAAGTTACTTATGGTATTAATATCCACTGTGGAATATATAACTACTCCTGAAATAACTACAATAATTAATATCAGCAGCAGCAAACGCCCATAAACCTTATTCATTCAATAGCTCCTTAAAGGAAATTAAACTAATATTATGCTCTGCTATATATTGCAGAGTCTGAGGAGAAGTTACAGACTGCAGCTCATCCTCCCAATGGTATTGCCAGTCATAAGCCTTGCCTAAGGCTGCATTATCAGCCCCCGGATGCACCATAATCTCAGATACACCATCCGGCAGCGACGCCAGAATAGCCTGGAAATACTTTTCTTCCATGTGACCACCTGCCAGCATGCCAAAAAAGGCATCAGGCATCTTAATATTATAACATTTTGCCTTGCTTCTTGCTATATCTGCACAAACAGTCAGGCCGCATTTAGCTGCCCGGCGGAACAGGCTGGCTGGATAATGTCCTGTAAAGGTAAAAGCCTCCCCAGGATACCGCATAGCCTGAATGTTGTATTTTCGCATCAATTCCACACACATGCCAGTAATGCCTGGCAAAGTGTGCAAATGCTGATGACTATCCAAATGAGTAATGTTTAATCCCAGAGACATAGCCCTGGCAATCTGTGCTTCACATTCAGCATAAAGCTGTCCTTTATCGATTTTTCCCTGTACAAAGTTTTTAATAAACACCATGTGGTCAGCAAAGAAATGGCCGCTGTCATCTAACAGAGTTGAAACCTTATCTGCAGGCAGCAGTGGTTTTTCCGCTACCAGAGTCAGATGTATGCCAATTCCCAGGTCCGGATTTTTCCTGGCCAGCTCAGCAGCCTCCTCCACTGCCGCACCGGTAGGCATCAATGATGTACTTCTGATACAGCCCTGCTGATAGCCTTTGATGATGCCTCTGTTAACTTCACTGTGCAAGCCAAAATCATCAGCGTTAACGATTAATTTTTTCAATTTATATCACCTGAAACAGATTAGTCTTCTGCAACATTTTCTTCATGGGCTGCGTAGGCACTGTGATTATGAATAGACTCAAAGTTTTCACATTCCAATGAAAACCACTGTATGCCTTCTAAACTACGCAGTACCAACACGCCATCCCTTAAAATATCCTCAACAAATTTTGGATTCTCGTAAGCAGTTTCTGTCACAAACTTTTCATCCTCCCGCTTCAGCAAAGGATAAACCTGGCAGGAAGCCTGCTTTTCCAGCAAAGCTACTAAATCCTCAATCAAAATACATTCACACTCAGGCTTAAAGCGCAGCATTACATCCATGACACCACGCTGGTTATGCGCACCATAACGGGAAATTTCCTTGCTGCATGGACAAAGAGATGTATATGGCACCTTAACTCCCAGAGTAAATTTCAGGGCTTCTCCCTTTTTCATGCTGCCGGCAAAGCAGCAGTCTATATCAAGAACAGAGGCCTTGCCGCTGACAGGAGCCTGCCTGTCCACAAAATATTTAAATTCAATGGTAATATTGGCTGATTCGGCCTGCAGCTTCTCCAGAGCTTCCTTTAAAATCTCTGCCAGCTCTGGTTCTGCCACTGGCTTCTGGCTCCAGGGATTTAAAATCTCCAGAAAACGGCTCATGTGAGTACCCTTATACTCCATAGGCAGTTCCACTGCAAATGAAATCTTAGCTCCCACCTGCTGATAGCCCCCAGCCTTGGTTTTGATTAAAAATGGCAGATAAGCATCCTTGATGCCCACCCGCTGAATAGCAATACCTCTGTTATCAGTGGTACTCTGAACATCCTTCATAGCTTCCCCCGCTTACATATTCTCGTATTCTACTGGATCAACAACACCAGCCTCAGCAAAGCCCTGCAATCTCAGCTTGCAGCTGTCGCAGACACCGCATGCCTTGGCACCGCCTTTATAACAGCTATGGGTAAACTGCAAAGGTGCGCCTAATTTGCTGCCCAGCTGGACAATTTCCTTTTTAGATAAATTCTGCAATGGTGTTTCAATGCGGATATGCCGGCCATCTGCTGCCCCAGCCTTAGTTGCATAGTCAGCAATAGCCTGGAATTTTTCTATAAACTCCGGCCTGCAGTCTGGATAACCAGAATAATCTACAGCATTAACACCAATAAAGATATGGTCAGCGCCTATTACCTCAGCATAGCCTAAGGCATAGCTTAAAAATGTAAGATTTCTTGCAGGAACGTAGGTTACAGGTATCTCATTATGAGCTGCCTTCTCAACATCCCCATCCGGAACCTCAATGGCTTCATCAGTTAAGGCAGAACCGCCAATCTGATCCATATTAGTTTCAATAATTAAATGTTTCTTTACATTATAAAACTGGGCTATTTTCTTAGCGCCCTCCAGCTCGATGCTGTGACGCTGATGGTAGTTAAAGCTGATAGGATAGAGCTCATAGCCCTGCTCCTTTGCCACAGCCATACAGGTTGTAGAATCTAAACCACCAGATAACAAAACAACCGCTTTCTTCATTTATATCGCTCCCTGGAACATTTCCAACAATTCAAAAATTCTAAAATCTTCAGACATTACCGTGGAGTCCCTTAATAGCTGCCTCCACATCCTCTGCACCATAAACAGCAGAACCTGCTACCAGTACATCAGCACCCATATCAATAATCTGCTGGGCATTTTCTAATGTAACGCCGCCGTCAACCTCCAGCTCTGCTTTGCAGTCAGTAGCCAGCATTGCAGCCTTCAGTCTGCCCACCTTATCTAAAACAGATGGAATAAACTTCTGTCCGCCATAGCCTGGGTTAACAGACATCAATAATACTAAATCCACCTCTGCCAAAAGTTCCTCCAGCATACACAGCGGTGTGCCTGGATTGATGGATATGCCAGCCTTGCACCCTGCAGCATGAATCGCCTGGATAATGCGATGAGGATGCTTAGCTGCTTCTAAATGGAAGGTAATGATGTCTGCACCTGCTTTAACAAAGCTGTCAATCTGAGTTTCAGGATGCTCCACCATCAGGTGCACATCAAAAACAGCATCAGTAACAGGACGGATAGCCTTTACCACACCTGCACCAATGGTAATCTCTGGCACAAAGGTGCCATCCATAACGTCAATATGAATATACTCTGCTCCAGCCTTTACAACCTTCTTTATCTCATTGCCTAAATCAGCAAAATCTGCTGATAAAATAGATGGCGCAATCTTTGTCATTATTAATAAACCTTCCTTTTCTCATTTATCGCCTGCAAAATATTTAAATATGCCTCATAGCGTTCCTGGCTGATTGTCCCAGCCTCCACAGCCTGTTTAACAGCACAATCAGGCTCATGGCTATGGCT
>JAFPCE010000094.1 GCA_017390245.1 Selenomonadaceae bacterium | reverse complement strand
GACGATGACGATGATGGTGACAGCTATTAAGCTTAAGGGCTGAGATATATAATTCTTGTTAAGAATTGTATGCTATGGTGTGATTAAAAAAGTTTAGATTTTTTAAGCGTAGCAGTTTTGGCTGCTACGCTATTTTTTTCTGCTCAGAGATTAAGGTATCCTCTGCAAGCATGGGAAATTGTATATAAATTGTATTACGTTGACAGAATTTGCTGTATTTTGCCAAAAAAGTGTAAAGTTTTCAGGTAAAATGTTTGCACAGAATGGCTACTGTGATAAAATAGATAATGTATGTATTTAATTTTGTGTACAATAATTGAGATAAAAAATAGAAAGATTTTGCCTGCAAAAAAGATTTTTACCTGAAAAGGAAGGAAAGCTCATGATCAGAGAACCTCGTAGCCGTGAAAAGTTAGAGAGCTACTATACAAGATTTTTAGAGGATGGCCAGATTGATCTGAATGTTCATCCCTGGGTGGCTGAATCCTGGAAACGGAGCCAGGAATATCACGCTGATACAGAAAAAATATCCACAGAGCATCGTTTAGATAAGGCGGAGTTTGCTGAGCTGCAGAAGCTCCACAGTCCCGTAATCAAATATCTGGAAAAGGTTACCTATGAGATAAGGGAATTCCTGCAGAAGTACAGCATCAGTGTTTTGCTTTTAGATTCTGACTGCGTAGTACTGCGCAGCTATTCCATGCCATTTTATCAGATGACTCCTGGTGAAATTGAAGGTGTACGTGTGGGCATAGAGGACATCGGAACATCCTCTATCAGCATGGCTTATGAGCATAAAGCCCCCTTCTGGCTGTTTGGCCCGGAAATGTGGGTAAAGGACTGTCACCAGAGTGATGCCTGCTCTACTCCTGTAATGCTGGGCAATGATCTGCATTATATCCTTTCCATGGTGGTGGTAGATAAGTATGATTTGTCACCAGACGTGCTTTTAGCTATGCTGGCTAATATCAGAACATCACTGGAAATCTACCTGCAGCAGGGCATGAAGCTGAAGATGCATGAGGCTATTTTAGATGCAACACCATTTGCTGTTTACCATGTTCTGGAAGGGGACGATGTAGGTTATGCCAACAAGCTGGGCATGCAGCGTCTGAGAGGCATTGGCGCTGATAAACGCAAATCCAAAAAGGTAGTAAACTTAAATGATGTTATTTTAAATTACAAGCATACGCCCATTTACCAGGGCTTTAATGATGTGGCATCCTATAACCAGGAGGTTACCTGGATAACCCAGAGCAAGACTTACGAGGATATTACCACTGTAGTGCCATTGGAGCGGGATAGTGACAATAAGGTTACCAGCGTAGTGGCTGTGTCCATGCCAATAGAGGATTTGCGGGCTCTGGTAGCCCATGCAGCAGGCTTTACTGCCAAGTACAGCCTGGAATCTATGGTTTCCATAGGCAAGGCCTTTTCTTCTATTAAGGTTAAAGCCAAGCGGGTAGCCAGAAATAAGAATCATGTGCTTATCCAGGGTGAGGCAGGTAGTGGCAAGCAGCGCATGGCCCATGGCATTCATCAGGCCAGCCTGCGTGGCGGCGGACCGCTGATTACTATTCATTGTGGTGATACCACACCAGAAATTCTGGAACAGGAGCTGTTTGGTGTAGCCATTAGTGATACTATCAGCCATCCAGGCAAGCTGGAGCTGGCATCTGGCGGCACTCTGTTTATGGATGAAATTGAAAAACTGCCTGCTAACATAGGTGAGGCTCTGGCAGCCGCTTTGACTACCGGTGAGTCTAACCGGGTGGGAGAAAATGTGCAGCGGCCTATTGATGTCAGGGTGATATGTGCCTGTGACAGTGATTTGAAGCGGTTAACTGAAAGGGATTTGTTCCCAAGAGGTCTTTATGATATTATTTCACGTAGTGTTATCCGCATTCCGCCACTGAGAAACCGCAGTGAGGATATTAAGGCTCTCAGTGAGCATATCATCAACGAGCTGGCAGCGCTGCATCAGATGGAGCCAAAGCAGCTGGCACCTGAAACAGTGGCGATTTTGGAGACCTATGAATGGCCTGGCAATATTAAACAGCTGCAGGGTGTGCTGGAGCAGGCTTTCTTTAAGAAAGCCGGAGATGTGATTTTGCCAGAACACATCAGCCTTTTAGGTGAGATGAAGCCAGATTACCGCTGGAAGGATAACAAAGAGGTCTTTGTCAAGGCCTGGAAGACTGCAGGCGGCAATGTGAGCCGCATGGCAAATTTGCTGCATGTGAGCCGTGTAACACTGTATCGTTATCTGAAGAAGTTTGGCTTTGATAAAGAATAATTTGCAAATAGGAGAGTTGTTGTGCGTTTAAGAAGAAAACCATGGGTGGATGAAGCTATCCACGATTTTGACGATTTCGTATTTCCTAAGGATAAACCTGCCAATGAAGAGCAGAAGGGCAACTGGGAAAAGGTATTTGGCCGCAGTGGCAGGCTGTATGTAGAACTGGGGACAGGCAAAGGCGACTTTATCAGCCAGCTGGCATTGCGCAATCCTGATGTTAACTTTATTGGTATAGAAGCACAGCAGGATGTACTGTATTCTGCTGCCAAGAAAATCAAGGAGCTGAATCTGACTAATGTAAAGCTTTTGACCTTTGATATTAACAATATTGAAAATATCTTTGCTGAAGGTGAGATTGACCAGCTGTATATAAATTTCTGTGATCCATGGCCAAAGGCAAGGCATGCTAAGAGAAGACTTACTCATGTGGGATTCTTGCGACGTTATGCCAAGCTTTTGAAAAAGCCGGGACGTCTGATTTTTAAGACAGATAACCGTCCGCTGTTTGATTTTTCTTTAGAGCAGTTTGAGGAAGCTGGCCTTAAGGTAGAGGATGTATCCTTTGATTTACATGCAGAAAATCGTCCAGATAATATTATGACCGAGTATGAGAGAAAATTCAGTGGCTTCGGTGAGAAGATAAATCGATGTGAGGTAGTGTTCTCTTGAGTGAGGAAAGAAAAAAGTTTACGCTGGGCAGCTTATTACCCTGGCACAACGACCATGAGGGAGTAATCTGGGTTGTATTAATATTGATGACTATAGGTATGCTGAATATCTTCAGTTCTACCTTTATTAAGGCTGAAAATGATTTTGGCAATCCTTATTATTATCTGACACGTCACGGCATCAGTCTGGTTTTGTCACTGATAGTGATGTTTATTTCCAGCCGGACCAATTATCACCGCTGGCGTCACTGGATTGTGCCGGTGGGCGTGGCAGTGCTGCTGAGCGTGCTGGCTGCTTCGGTGGCAGGTCCGGAAATAAATGGTGCCCGCCGCTGGCTGGTTTTGGGACCTCTGTCAGTGCAGCCATCAGAATTTGCCAAGCTGATTACTGTCATTATTTCAGCCTATTATCTTTCTTATCAGCTGGATAAAAACAAACCTATAGTATTAGTCAGCAGATTGATATTTATCATTATTGCTTTTGCTGTGGCAGTAGAGACAGGACCAGATTTAGGTACTGCTGCCGTGGTATTTGGTGTGCCTATTATCATGATGCTGCTGGCAGGTATGTCATATAAGTTAATAGCCATTTTAACGCCTATTCTGCTAGCAGGCGGTTATTATCTCTGTACACTGCAGGATTATCGTATGGCCCGCATGAATGCCTTTCTGAATCCATGGTCAGATCCCCAGGGGTTTGGCTTTCAGACTGTGCGGTCCTTGACAGCTATTGGCTCTGGTGGCTTTAGCGGCATGGGGCTTGGTCATGGCCTGAGCAAGTATGATTATCTGCCTGAGGCACATACAGATTTTGCCTTTGCAGTTTTCAGCCAGGAAAATGGTTTTATCTGCGTATGCGGAGTGCTTTTGCTATATGGCATGCTGATGCTTTTTTCTACACGTATTGCCAACAATGCTCCAGATACCTTTGGACAGCTTCTGGCCACTGGCATTATGGTATTGATTGTGGGGCAGGCTACTGTTAACATGATGATGGTATCAGGCTTTTTCCCTGTAGTAGGTGTTCCACTGCCATTTATCAGCTATGCTGGTTCAGCACTTTTGATGTCATCCTTTGCCGTAGGACTGCTGTATAACATAGGCAAAAGCGGCTATGAGAAGCAGCTGCAGGAACAAGAGCAAGAACCGCCACCAGTCAGACGTATATCGAAGCCAAAAAGCAGCCTCAAGCTGGTTAAGTAAGAAATAAGGGATAGATAAGATGAAAAGACAAAAACGTATAGCTTTGGTAAATGATATAACGGGCTTTGGCCGATGCTCCATTGCTGTAGAGCTGCCTCTGATTTCAGCTATGAAAATCCAGGCCTGTCCGCTTCCTACAGCTATTCTTTCCGTGCATACTGGGTTTCCAGAGCATTACATAGATGATTATACTGAGCGCATGACGCCATATATAGATAACTGGCAGGCTAATGGCCTTGAATTTGATGGCATCTGCACTGGCTTTTTAGGCTCTGTGGAGCAGATTAATATAGTGGAGGATTTCATCCAGCGCTTTAAGGGTGCTGATACAAAGGTTATGGTAGACCCTGTTATGGGAGATTATGGCAAGCTGTATTCTTCCTATACTCCGGAAATCTGCCAGGAAATGAAGCGGCTTTTAAAGCATGCTGACCTGCTGACGCCTAATCTGACAGAAACCTGCCGCCTGCTGGACATGGAGTATCCTTTAGATGGCATAGCAGATGAGGTGCAGCTGGAGAAAATGGCTAAAGCCCTGGTGGCTAAAGGCCCTTCCCAGGTGGTTATTACTGGCCTGGCTCTGGATGGCTGTGTCTGCAATTTTGTGTATGAGAAAGGCGGTGCCCAGTCCATTATCCGTGAGCCAAAGGTTGGTGGCGACAGATCTGGTACCGGTGATGCCTTTGCAGCTATTGTAGCTGGGGGCCTGGTTAATGGACTGTCCCTGAAGGAGGCAGTGACTAAAGCAGCTGCTTTTATTACCAAGGTATTGCGCTATACTGTACAGCTGGATTTGCCATGGAATTATGGCCTGGCTTTTGAAGAATATTTAACTGAATTAAAATAATAACAAGGTGATTTTCATGATTATATATGCGACCCATGCAGGGGGAAGGTATCTGCAGGTAGCTGACAGCCTGAAGGAACAGCCAGAGGGCAAAAGAGGAATTTATATAAACTTAACTAATAAGTGTAACTGTGCCTGCACCTTTTGCCTGAGACAGAAAAAGCACATGGCAGAGTCCAGTACTCTGTGGCTGCAGCAGGAGCCATCTGTGGCTGAGGTAAAGGCTGGCCTTGATGCACTGCCTTGGGAGTATGTGAAGGAAATTGTTTTCTGCGGTTTTGGTGAGCCTACTGAGCGTTTAGAGGATATGGTGGAGCTGTTAAAATACTGCAAGAAAATTCATCCAGAGATACCAACCAGATTAAACACCAATGGTCTGGGAGATTTGCTGCATAACCGCTCTATAGCAGGGGATTTTGCAGGGAATATTCTAGATACAATTTCCATCAGTTTAAATGCTTCTAATGCAGAAAGATATCTGGAATTAACCAGGGCGAAGTATGGCATTGCATCCTTTGAGGCCATGCTGAAATTTGCTGAGTCCTGCAGGAAATATATCAAAAATGTAGTGCTTACAGTAGTAGGCACTCCGGAAAACCAGCAGGATATACCTTTGTGTGAGAAGCTTTGCCAGGAACGTGGCTTAAAGCTCAGGGTCAGGGTTTATGAGGAAAGCTGATAAGCTGGAATTAGATATAATAAATAGCTGAGGAGTGACAGAGCAATGAAAAAGAAGCTTGTGGTAATTCGAGGCGCTGGCGAGCTGGCTACAGGTATCGCTCATCGTTTGCATAATACTGGCTATTCTGTGCTGATGCTGGAAAAGGAAGCACCTTCTGCCATCAGGAGAAGCGTGGTCTTTGCTGAAGCTGTATATGATGGTGAAAAAAGAGTGGAGCGGGTTACCTGCTACAAAGCCAATAATCTCCATGAGGCCGAAAAGCTGCTGAAAAAGGGCGAGGTCACTATTATGGTAGATCCTGAGGGGGAATGCCTCCACAGCTTAAAGCCTCACATGCTGGTGGACGCAATTTACGCTAAACGCAATTTAGGTACCCATAAGGATATGGCTAATTTTACAGTAGCTGTAGGACCTGGCTTTATTGCTGGCAAGGATGTGGACTGTGTTATTGAAACCACAAGAGGCCATAATCTGGGAAGGCTGATTTATGAAGGGCAGGCTCTGCCAGAGAAGGAAACCATTGAGGTAAGAGCTCTGATGCGTGCTTCTCATGCCATTAATGCACCTTGTGACGGGCACTTAGAGGCAGGCCATCCAATTTCCTATATTGTGAAAAAGAATGAGACCATTGCCAAGCTGTATATGGAGGGCGGCAACGTCTTTGATATTAAAGCACCGGTAGAGGGGGTATTGCGGGGACTTTTACATGATGGCTGCCCAGTTCGTACTGGCCTTAAAATAGCGGAAATTGATCCAAGCACCAGGCCAACAAACTGCATGACCATTTCTGCCAAATCCCGCTGCATTTCCGGCTCTGTCTTAGAAGCTTTGATGATATGGGAAAGCTCCCAGGTAAAGAAATCAAAATTCCCATGGAGAAAGTAGGATTATAATGGCTTATATAGTAACAAAATTAGTAACCAGTGAAAAAAGCATAGAGTTTTTCCTTATTGGCAGCTATTCGGATATGAAGGCAGCAGCTGCTGCTGCCACAGAAGAATACAAGGAATATAATAAAAAGGCATCCTTCATCAATCTGGAAATGGTGAATGAATGGCTCAGCACCAGAGGGGAGTATTCCTTCCGGCAGGATACCAAAAACCGCCTGCAGCTGGATATCAGCCAGGTGGAAGAGAATCAGGCCATCCCCCAGGAACAGCAGAAGATTTTCACTTGCAGTGAGGATGAAAAGACCTTTATCAATATCAGCAAGGCCCTGGTACCAGACGGGATTTCCCAGGCCAGCAAATAATAGTCAGGCTTGACAGAAATACCATTTAGTGATAATATAACTGTCGTTGATTGCAGAGCAATTAACCAATGACTCAGTAGCTCAGCTGGATTAGAGTATTTGACTACGAATCAAAGGGTCGGGGGTTCGAGTCCCTCCTGGGTCACCATCTGAAATGAAAAAGTCCTTGCTTTTATAAAGCAGGGACTTTTTAGGTTATTGAGAAATATTCACGGGAGGAATTTCTGATGGATAAAAATGAAATAGGTAAATTTATTGCATTGATTTTACGTCACCGGCCTGATGCTATAGGTATTACACTGGATGAACATGGCTGGGCCAACGTGGAGGAGCTTATAGCAGGTATATCCAGAAATTATGATTTTAATATGGCTATGCTGGAAGATATTGTCAAAAGCGATAATAAGCAGAGATATTCTTTTAATGATGATAAAACACTAATAAGAGCTAATCAAGGTCACTCAATAGCCGTGGATATTGACTTGCAGCCATGTAAACCGCCAGATATCCTGTATCATGGCACTGCAGAGAAATAAGAGGCTGCAATAGATGTGTCAGGCCTAATACCTAAATCAAGGCTCTATGTTCATCTTTCAGCTGATAAAGCAACGGCTTAAATAGTAGGTAAGCACCATGGTGTGCCTGTAGTTTATAGTATTGATAGTAAAGAAATGTATGCGGATGGATTAGTATTTTTTTGTTCAGTCAATAAGGTCTGGCTTACTAAACATGTACCTGTAAAATATCTTCATAAGCTATAAGGGTAGATGAAATGGTAGAAGTGCAAAGAAATGATGACAGATGGGAGGAACTCTATATGTTTTATAATCAGGATTTTTTGGTAGCCAGAGAGGAAGCGAAAGAAGAAGGTAAGGCCGAGGGCAAAGAAAAGGGCAGATGGGAAAGTGCTAAGGAAATTGCCTTAAATTTATATAAAGAGAAAATGCCTGTGGAGATGATTGCCAAGGTAACGAAGCTGACTATCCAGCAGGTGAAGGACCTGGTGGGCAAGGCTGCAGTGTTATAAGAAAGGCAGCTGCTCCAAAAATAATAAGATGGTAGATTCAGCCTCTGGGGAATTTGAGGTACCTCCAATCGTTAGATTTTACTCTGGCTTTTGTGGGCAGGTACACAATGCCCTGGAGGCTATTTTTATCTGTAAGAATTTGGTTAAAATATATGAATAAGATTCATTTTTCTTTGCGTACTATGACGGTTTCATATATAATAGGCTAAGACACATGAGGAGGTGTTATGATGGGCGAAGTTATGGGAAAGCGTGAATTGAAGAAGATTCAGGCTAGAAAGAAAATCATGGAGGCTGCTTTGCAGCAATTTCGTGAAAATGGCTTTCAGACAGCCTCCGTTGCAGATATTATGAAAACTGCAGATATGGGCCTGGGAACATTTTATAATTATTTTTCATCCAAGGAAGATATTTTATATTGCTTTTTAGATAGCCTGGCAGGACAGCTGAAGGAGCATTTGATGTCTCTGAAGGAGCAGAGCCGGGCGGCTATTTTGCAGGATATGTTTTTAACTATGGCTAAGCTGATTGCAGAGAACAGATTCGTTTTGCCACTGTTTCTTAGTGTAGGTGACAGAGCTGAGGCAGGCCATGGTGGTCATGAGCATAGCGGGCATGCCCCAGCTTTTATGGATATGTTTTTGCAGCTGGTGAAGGAAGGACAGGCCAGTGGTGAGTTCCGGCAGGATATTTCGGCTGAGCTTATAACTGAGCTGTTTCATTCTCTGTTTCAGGCAGCAGCATTTAGCAGCCTGAAGCTTAGCTTTGAGGAGAATATTTCTATGAAGCTGCAGATAATCATTGACGGTATTTGTGTGAAATAATGTGTATTAAATAATATTTAGGTGAGGAAAGATGATAAGCGTAACAAAATTACTTTTTGCCAGGGAATACTATGGTGATTCTCTGCGTTATACTAAAGGAGCCCACGCTGCGAAAAATGGTGCAGGTGAAGGCATGGGACCAGTGGTGGTGTGGAATTCCACCAAGACCTGTAACTTGAAGTGCCGTCATTGCTACATGAGCTCTGACAACAAGAAATATGCAGATGAGCTTACAACTGCTGAGGCTAAGAAGTTTATAGATGATCTTGCAGCCTTTAAGGTGCCTGTACTGCTGTTTTCCGGCGGTGAGCCTTTAATCCGTCCAGACTTCTTTGAGCTGGCAGCTTATGCTCAGAGCAAGGGTGTGCGGCCAACTTTGTCTACCAATGGTACATTGATTACCAGAGAGGTGGCTCAGAAAATCAAGGATATCGGTGTAGGCTATGTGGGTATTTCCCTGGATGGCCTGCAGGATGTTAATGATAAATTTCGCGGTGTAGAGGGTGCTTTTGCCAAGGCTATGGCAGGTATCCAGAACTGTGTAGCTGTGGGACAGAGAGTAGGCCTGCGCTTTACCATTAATCACCACAACATCCAGGAGCTGGACAATATTTTTGATTTCATCGAGAGAGAATATATTAACAGAGTCTGCTTCTATCATCTGGTTTATTCTGGCCGTGGCAATGCTATGATGGATCAGGATGTTACAGCAGAAGAGTCCCGCCGGGCTATGGATATTATTATCCGCCGTACCAGGGACTTTGAGGACAGAGGCCTGGAGAAGGAGATTCTTACTGTAGATAACCACTGCGATGGTGTGTACATGTATTTAAAGGCACTGTCTGAGGGCAACGATGCCCAGGCAGCCCAGATAAAGGAATTCATCAGCAGAAATGGCGGTAATCGTTCTGGTATAGCCTTTGGTGAGGTGGACCCATTAGGTTATGTGCATCCAGACCAGTTCACCCAGCACCATACCTTTGGCAATGTCCGGGAGCGAAGCTTCGGTGATATCTGGCAGGATACTTCACATCCTATTATGGCAGGACTGAAGGACCGCAAAAAGCTGTTAAAGGGACGCTGCAGCCAGTGCCAGTATCTTGATTACTGCAATGGCAACTTCCGCACCAGAGCTGAGGCAAAGACCGGGGACTTCTGGGAGTCTGACCCATCCTGCTATTTAACTGATGCAGAAATTGGCTTAACAGGAGGGAATAAATAATGATTGTATCCTGGAATGTTACCAACGCATGTAATATGTACTGTGACCACTGCTATCGTGAGGCAGGCTGTAAGGCAGAGGAGGAGCTTTCCACTGCTGAGGCCAAGACATTGCTGGAGCAGATTGCCAGAGCAAACTTTAAAATCATGATTTTTTCCGGTGGTGAGCCTTTAATGCGGCCAGATATAGTGGAGCTGGTGGCTTATGCCAAAAAGCTGGGCTTACGGCCTGTATTTGGCACCAACGGAACCTTGATTACCCTGGAAATGGCCCAAAAACTGAAGGAAGCTGGAGCTATGGGCATGGGGATTTCCCTGGATTCCATGGATGCAGCTAAGCATAATGAGTTCAGAAAATTCCCTAATGCCTGGGAAGGTGCTGTCCAGGGCATGCGCAACTGCCGTGCTGTGGGACTGCCCTTCCAGATTCATACAACTGTTATGGACTGGAACAGCCATGAGATAGAAGCTATTACAGACTTTGCTGTGGCTGAGGGAGCTGTAGCCCACCATTTCTTTTTCCTAGTACCAACAGGCAGAGCCAAAACCATTGAGGCAGAATCCCTGCGGGCTGAGGAATATGAGGATACTCTGACCCGCATTATGAAAAAGCAGCAGGAAGTGGATATTGAGCTGAAGCCTACCTGTGCACCGCAGTTCCTGCGTATTGCTGATCAGATGGGTATCAAGACGCGCTTCAGAAGAGGCTGCCTGGCAGGAACAGCATATTGCATTATCAGCCCAAGGGGTAAGGTACAGCCATGTGCGTACCTGAACATGGAGCTGGGAGATGTGCGTAAAACTCCATTTGATGAAATCTGGAAAAACAGTGAGGTATTAAACAAGCTGCGGACACTGGAGTATTCCGGTGGCTGCGGTACCTGCAAATACAAGCATGCCTGTGGTGGCTGCAGAGCCAGGGCTGCATACTACAACAATGGTGACTACATGGCAGAAGAGCCATGGTGCCTGTATCACGGCCGTAAAGGACAGTAATTCCAGCTGTTTGAGGTTTGCCAGAGACAGCCGTAATGTACCTGTTTTATACCAGGGAGATGGCAAAACAAGGAGGTAACTTGATGATAAAAATAATTTTTTCTGATATGGATGGAACTCTTTTAGATGAAAATGGACAGCTGCCTCCTGATTTTGATGAGGTAATGTCAGAGCTGAAAAAAAGAAATGTTATTTTTGCTCCAGCTAGTGGCAGGCAGTATTATGCCTTGCTGCGGCAGCTGGATAAGTATAAAGATGATTTCATGTTTTTGGCAGAAAATGGCACTTATGGCGCTTATAAGGGCAAGGAGATATTTTCCAATGTCATTGACAAGACTGAGTATCTGCGGGTTTTGCAGCAGCTGCTGACTCTGGGGGATATTTATCCTGTGGTTTGCGGCAAGAAGTGCTCCTATATTCTGGAACGCTGGCGTGAGCATATCGCTGAGCTGGATGCCTTTTATACTGTTTCCCAGTATGTAGACAGCTATGAAGACATCGATGATGATTTTATTAAATTAGCTGTGGCGGATTGTGTGGGGCAGGATGCTGACAAAAATATTTACCAGCCAATGCTGAATTTCCCTACCAAGCTGGCTATTACCTTAAGCAGCAATGTATGGGTGGATTTTATGAATCCTGAGGCCAACAAGGGCTGGGCTGTAAAAAATGTCCAGCGCATTATGGGCTTTAAGCCAGAGGAATGTGCTGCCTTTGGTGATTATCTTAACGATTATGAGATGATGCAGTCTGTATATTACAGCTATGCTATGGCCAATGCCCATCCTAAGCTGAAGGAAGTGGCACGGTTTGAAGCTCCAAGCCATAAGGAATATGGAGTTATGCAGCAAATCAGGGCCTTTATAGACCAGGGACTTATCTGAGAAAATATGAGGGTGCAATTATGAAATTTGATTACCACATGCATTTTGAAAAGGGCGATTACAAGGTTGAATGGGCTAAAGGATTTTTTGAGGCAGCGAAAAAAAGAGGCCTTAATGAAATCGGCATTACTGAACATGCCCATACCTTTCCAGAATTTGAGGATTTGTATTATGAAGATCTGATTCTTGATGATTCCTTCGTAGGCAGTTTTCAGAAAAAGTGGCTGAAAACCAATAAATTCAAGCATACCATTGATGATTATTTCAATTTCATGGCAAAGCTCAGGGAATATGGTTATGAGGCAAAAATCGGCATTGAGGTGTGCAATTTCCAGAATCAGGCCAAGGTAAGGGAAATCCTGGACAAATATCCCTTTGACTATGTCATAGGCTCTATTCATTTTATCCGCGGCTGGGCCTATGATTCTGAGGAAATCAAGGCTGAGTGGCAGCAGCATTCCCTGGAGGATATTTATGAGTGGTATACCCAGGAAATTGAGCATTTATGCGCTGGTGGTCTCTATGATGTACTGGGGCATCCCTTTAATATCAGGCTGTATAAATACTTCCCAGATTTTGATGTAACACCATATCTTTTAAGAGCGGTGCAGGCCTTAAAGAAGGCTGATATGGGTATAGACGTCAATACTGGTACCTATTACCGCTATCCTGTGCAGGAGATTTCTCCTTACGGAGATTTTCTGAAGCTGGCTAAGGAATATGAACTGCCAATTATCACCTCCTCTGATGCCCACAAGCCAGAGGACTGTGGTGCTTATATTGACGATGCCATTAAATACGTAAAGGAATATGGCTATATAGAAGGCATGACCTTTAATAAGAGAAAAAGAACTATGGTACCTTTGGGATAAATAAGATTAAAGCGAAAAAGAGCTGTGGCAAATCGCAAAAGCGAAATGTAGCAGCTCTTTTTGGTGTTATTAATGTGGTTTAGCGGCCATAGGCGGGATGCTTAAGGCAACTTTTTGTCTGACTATGGCTTTTTCACTCATGGCTTTTGAGGTTTTTTCAGACCAAATACATTTTAGTGTGTTAACATAAGCTCCTGGGGTCATGGAAGATTCCAGCTGGTTTTTTACAGCAGCCTTCAGGGCAGTGAAAAATTCATCCGTAAGAGTTACGGTTCTCTGGGCCAGCAGTATCTGCAGCTGGGTATTTACCAGGTACAGATGGATAACTGGCTCCTGTAAATCCTCCAATATAGGCTTCAGGCCAGGTGGCAGCAGCTGGATGCCTAAAGGGGAATCTCCCCAGCCATCCTTGAAGATACCATCTATTTTGTAGAGGAAAAATAAAATGCCATCCTGCTCATAAAGGCCCAGCTCCAGCTCACCGGTACGGAAGGCTTCCACGGCAATGACATCGGCAGTGCTGAGCTGCAGAATAAACATGCAGCCGTTGGCATCTATTTGAAACAAGCCACCATCACCCTGATGCTGTATAGGCAGCGGGAATTTTTCTCCTACCTGAAAGTTAGTGTATTCCATATATGCTCCTCCTGTGGTTCATTGAGTTAGTTTTGATTTGCGTATGTTTATTGTACCATATCAGGAAAAACAATTATAGCCAGTTAGGACAGGACAGGTTAATGGCATAATAATGGTGATTTTTTGGTAAATAGTTGTAATATGTGATAAAATAAGCTTTGAATGCAATCTTTTTCAAGTTTAGAAATATGAGGTATATAGAATGAAAAAGTTTTTATTTTTGCTGATGCTGTTATGTGCGTGTATGTTTACTGTAAATGGCACAGCTTTAGCAGCGCCAGGTGATGATATTGGCTGGTACTGGATTTCTTCTGATGATAAGTACACTAAATCTTATGCACCAGTAGAGGTAAAGGTAGAGAAGTACTCTGATAACCACGTTCCCTGCCTGATTAAGGCTATCACCAAGACTGGCTATAGCTTCGGTGGAGCAAAGGAAACTCTGGAGAACTACGGCTTAAAGGATATTCAGCCAACCCGTCTGTCCTATAGCATTGCTACTGTACTGGTTAATCCTCAGCAGCGTACTATGGCTTATGTGGATGAGGTGTTTTATGACAGCGCTGGCCAGGAGCTTTGGAGCAAGAGCTCACAGAATTTAAAGTATAAGGAAATCAATTCCCAGGAATTTGATGAGGATTTCTATGTGTATATTGTGGATACTGTTTTTGGTATGGGCGAGGTGGAGCGCTCCAAGGCTGATGACAGATGGCTGATGCTGTGGCAGAAGACTGACAAGGATGGTGGTACTGTGCACAGCATGGCTGATACTACCACTATGCGCTTCCATGATGATGATAATCTGATTTACTGGGAATGGCAGGAGGTAAAAAATCCCCAGGGGGCAGTGACGGAAATCCGTTTCCAGAAGAAGGCAGTTAACCTGCCACAGGAAACAGAGAAGATTGTGCGCTATATGCACTGGGGCAGCCAGGGCTGGCAGGATTTGACAGAAAGTGATACAGATGGCAATTACCATGCTATCACCAAGAATTCTGAAGGCTATGAAGCCTTGACACGGCTGCGGGTGTATGAGGGTGATTACGAGCCATGGGTGACACGCTACAGTTTGACTAGCCGTATGAAATAATAAAGGCGAATAACTAATAATCAATAACTGATAATTAATCCGATGTGAATGGAGCTATGATAATATGCCAATAAAAATTCCTAATAGTCTGCCTGCAGCTGCTATATTGGAGCAGGAGAATATCTTTGTCATGGATGCAGACAGAGCCTATAGCCAGGATATACGTCCGCTGCGGATTCTGATATTGAATCTGATGCCCATAAAGCAGGTGACAGAAACTCAGTTGCTGCGGCTTTTAGGTAACTCACCGCTGCAGGTTGAGGTGGATTTTATTTATACAGAATCCTATGTGCCAAGCCATACTTCTCAGGAGTATTTAACTGAGTTTTATGGTACCTTTGCTGAGGTGCGGCATAAAAAGTACGATGGGCTGATTATAACTGGTGCGCCAGTGGAGCAGATGGAATTTGAAGAGGTAGCTTACTGGGAAGAAGTGGCGGAGATTATGGAGTGGAGCAAAACTCACGTTTACTCTACCTTCCATATCTGCTGGGGCGCCCAGGCTGGCTTGTACTATCATTATGGCATTAACAAGCGCTATGTTGCACCAAAGATTTTTGGCGTATACAAGCATCATTTGTGCGTGGAAAATGAGCGGTTATTCCGGGGGTTTGACGATGAATTCTATGTGCCTCATTCCCGCCATACGGAGTTCTTGAAGGCGGATGTGGAAAAGGTGCCAGAACTGACTATTCTGGCTGAATCTGATGGACGGGCTGGCGTTTATGCTGTGGCCAATCTGGAAAAAAGGCAATTTTTCATTACAGGCCATGCAGAGTATGATCCTTTATCCTTGAAATCTGAGTATGACAGAGATATGGCGGCAGGAGTGGATAATGTAGAGGTACCTATAAACTACTATCCAGATGATGATCCAACTAAGACACCTGTAGTTCGCTGGCGTTCTGTAGCTAATTTGTTATTTACAAACTGGCTGAATTATTATGTATATCAGGAAACTCCGTATGAGCTGGACTCCTTGTACAAAAGCCATGACAGCATAGACTAAAGACAGACTTATTAATAGAGAGTCATTGGGGGAAATAGAATGAAGAAAAGATTAACAGCGTTATTCTTTGTAGTGCTATTTTGTATGAATCTTAGTACTGTACTGGCAGCACCT
>JAFPCE010000093.1 GCA_017390245.1 Selenomonadaceae bacterium | reverse complement strand
TGAGGATTTTGCAGCAGAAGTTGCAGCTCAGATGAAATAATAAAAAAGAGAGAAGAGAGCACTTTGTGTTCTCTTCTTTTTAAAAATGGAGAAGCTGCTGATAGAAAAGCTTTTCAAACTGATATGAATTTTGAATGTAGGAGGGCTTAAAGTGGAAACAGCTAAATACAAGCGTGTAGTTCTTAAGCTTAGTGGTGAGTCCTTGGCAGGAGAGCAGGGCTTTGGCATTAATCCAACAGTGGTTGAGGCTATTGCCAAGCAGATTAAGAGGGTCCATGAGACTGGTATTGATGTAGCGATTGTAGTAGGCGGTGGTAATATCTGGCGTGGCCTGGCTGGCAGTGCTAAGGGCATGGACAGAGCACAGGCTGACTATATGGGGATGCTGGCTACCTGCATGAATGCACTGGCTATGCAGGATGGCCTGCAGCAGGTTGGCGTTAACTCCCGTGTACAGACTGCTATTGAGATGAGACAGGTTGCAGAACCATATATCCGTGGTAAGGCAATCCGCCACATGGAAAAAGGCAGAGTAGTTATCTTTGGTGCAGGTACTGGTAATCCGTATTTCTCTACTGATACTACTGCTGCACTTAGAGCTGCAGAGATTAAAGCTGATGTTATTCTCATGGGAAAGAAGGGCACAGATGGTATTTATGATTCTGACCCTAACAAGAACCCAGATGCAAAGAAATTTGACACTTTGAGCTACTCTGAGATTCTGGCTCGCCGTCTGGCTATTATGGATAGCACAGCAACCAGCCTTTGCATGGATAACGATATTCCATTGGTAGTATTTAATATTGAGGATTATGAAAATATTTACCGGGCAGCTGTCGGTGAAACTATCGGCACTACCGTAGGAGGTAATTGATTTGGTTAAAGAGATTATTGGGTCTAATGATGAGCGTTTAAAAAAATCCATTGAGTCCTTAAAGAGAGAGTTCGGCAGCCTGCGTGCTGGCCGTGCTACCCCTAGCCTTTTAGACAAGGTAATGGTTGAGTACTATGGTGCGCCTACACCTGTTAACCAGGTAGCAAAGGTTTCTGTACCAGAGCCTCGCATGATCTTGATTACTCCTTGGGAGAAATCCATGATTCACGATATTGAGGTAGCAATCATGAAGTCTGATCTGGGCCTTTCTCCTAACTCAGACGGTACCGCTATCCGCCTGTCTATTCCACAGCTGACTCAGGAGCGCCGTCAGGAGCTGGTGAAGGCTGTAGGCAAGAAGGCTGAGGAAGCTAAGGTTGCTATCAGAAACATCCGCCGTGATGGCAATGACAGCATTAAAAAGCTGGAAAAGAGCAAGGATATCACTGAGGATGAGTCCAAGAAGGGGCAGGAAGATATGCAGAAGCTTGTTGACAAGTACATTAGGCTTGTGGATTCTCTGAAAGAGGATAAAGACAAGGAAATCATGGAAATATAAGGCCATGGAAATTGATGTAGTTGGAATGTCCTGGGATTTTGCTAAAAGCTTGCTTTGTAAAGCAAATATAAGGTATAATCAAAGTATCACTTATCCAACAAAGGATTTTTTTCCCTTGGAAGATAAAGGGTATTATGTGGTTCGCCAGAAATGGCAGGATGATATTTTGGAGATTACGTTAGCAGCCCGTCTGCTAAAAGGAGGTGTCTAGGAATGGCTTATAAGATTGGTGATGAGTGTATCTCTTGCGGTTCTTGCGCAGCAACCTGTCCAGTAGAGGCTATCTCTGAGGGTGAGTCCCATTATGAGATTGCAGAGGATACTTGCGTTGAGTGTGGTGCTTGCGCTGCTGGTTGCCCTGTAGGTGCTATTGTTGCTCCTTGATGAGTTGGACGTCTCAGTAATCTAGTGAGATGAAAATGAATCAAATGCCCCTCTAAGCTTGTTTTGGAGGGGCTTATTTTCTTGATATAGGAGGTCATCATTATGTGGAAAAAAATATTTTCTAAGAAAAAAGCTGATGATGATCAGCTGAGGCCTGAAACAGGGGCCTTGGACAGATTAGCTAATATAGATAAAGCTCGTTTACCACAGCATGTAGCTATCATTATGGATGGCAATGGACGCTGGGCAACCAGCAAGGGACTTATCCGCACAGCAGGCCACAGGGCAGGCGTTAAAGCCCTGAAGAATATTGTAAGAGCCTGCAATGATATTGGCATCAAGGCATTGACAGTATATGCCTTTTCTACAGAAAACTGGAAGCGGCCTCATGCAGAGGTCAGCTTTTTAATGGACCTTTTTTCCGAATTTCTGGCTAAGGAAATTGCCGAAATGTGTGAAGAAAACGTCAAGATAAATTTTATCGGCAGGATTGATGAACTGGCAGAGGGCTTACAGAAGCAGATTGCCAATGCTAGGGAACGCACCAGGGATAACACCGGCATCCATTTCAATGTTGCTGTTAATTATGGCGGCAAGGATGAACTGGTAAGAGCTATGCAGGCTGTAGCAAGGGATGTGAAGGCCGGCAGGCTGGCTCCTGAAGATATTAATGAAGCTGTTATTGAGGAACAGCTTGATACCAGGGATGTACCACCTGTGGATTTCGTTATCCGTACCAGCGGCGATATCCGGCTCAGCAACTTCCTCATCTGGCAGACAGCCTATGCAGAGTTCTGGTTTACAGATGTGAACTGGCCTGATTTTACTCCTGAGCATCTTTATGAGGCTCTGGCTGAATTTTGCAAGAGGGATCGCCGTTTTGGTGGCTTATCAGATAAAAAATAAGGAGAAACTACATGTTAACTAGAATAATAACCGGTGTTATTGGCATTGCAGCCTTCGCTTATGTGATTCAGCTGGGCGGTGAGGTTTTTGCAGCAGGCGGGGCTGTTTTGGCTCTCTTAGCATGGTTTGAATTTAGCAGAGCCTTTGACCAGAAGGGATACAATGTGGCACTTATCATTGGCGGTATTTTGAT
>JAFPCE010000092.1 GCA_017390245.1 Selenomonadaceae bacterium | reverse complement strand
GTCTGCGCTGAATGAAACAGGAAATCTTAACAAGGCTTGGCTGAAATATTGGAACGATCAGGACGTTGCTGTTGGTCTTGGTTCTGGCAGTGTCCCGGGTTATCGCAACAGTATCAAGGGCGTTCCCCATGTTTGTATGAAAGTACCGACAGGCAGCGGTAAGACCTTTATGGCTTGTGCTGCCGTCCGCCGTATCTTTGACGCATTGCCGCAGGGCAAGCCGAAAATGGTAGTGTGGCTCGTTCCATCCGATCCGATACTTGTGCAGACCACTACAAACCTTATGAACCCCGACCACCCATACACAAGGCGGTTAAATGCGGACTTTGGCGGCAGAGGTCTTGTCAATACGACGGTTGAAACCACACAGAGTCTTGCCAGGGCCAGCCTCTAACAGGGTCTCAGCACCAAAGGACTTCATCTTGGCAACACAGTCCTCCCAGAGAACTGGATTTGCTGCCTGGGCAACGAGGCTCTTCTTGATATCCTCAGCCTTAGTTAAGATTTCTGCATTAACGTTAGCTACAACAGGAATCTGAGCATCCTTAATCTCTACCTTATCCAGCTCAACAGCAAGCTTTTCTGCTGCTGGCTGCATCAGTGTGCTATGGAAAGGAGCACTTACTGGCAGGATAACTGCCTTTTTAGCACCCGCTGCCTTCAGCTCCTCTACAGCCTTCTCTACACCTAAGGTAGCACCAGCAATAACAATCTGGCCTGGGCAGTTGAAGTTAACTGCCTGTACAGGACTCTCACTGGATACTGCCTGGCAGATTTCTACAATCTTGTCACGATCTACGCCGATGATGGCAGCCATGCCGCCTTCACCTACAGGAACAGCCTCCTGCATGTAAGCGCCGCGCTTATGAACCAGTGCTACAGCATCCTGGAATTTCAATACACCTGCTGCTACCAGTGCAGAATACTCACCTAAGCTATGGCCGCCAGTAATCTCTGGCTGAATGCCATTTTCCTTAAGAATTGCATTAGCAATGCAGCTAATGGTGAGAATAGCTGGCTGAGTATTAGCAGTGAGCTTTAAGCTCTCCTCAGGACCGTTGAAGCACATATCCATAATGGAATAACCAAGTGCCTCATCTGCCTCCTTAAACATCTGCTTTGCAACATCATAGTGGTCATAGAAATCCTTGCCCATGCCCACCTTCTGTGCACCCTGTCCTGGGAATACAAAAGCGAGTTTACTCATTTTTACCTCTTTTCTTTATAAAAGACTAATCTATACCAATAACGGTTATTTACCTCTGTTTTTATATAAAAATCAATTATTTCAAGGTAGAGCCAATCTGCTCATTGACACCCGCGATGCCGGATACCAGTCCCTCAATAATCTCTGCTACAGGCTTAATCTCATGGAACATACCAGAAATCTGGCCAATCATTACAGAACCATTTTCTACATCGCCCTTGTGAGTTGCCAGATTCAGACGGCCTGCACCAAACTTCTCCAGCTCTTCAGTAGATGCCTGGCGTGCTTCCATCTCTGCATACTCACGAGTCATCTTATTGCCGATAACACGCACTGGATGGCCAGTGGAGCGACCGGTAACAACAGTGGAGCGGTCCTTCGCCTTTAAAACAAGGTTCTTATAATTCTCATGAGCAATACACTCAGCAGATACTACAAAACGGGAACCCATCTGTACACCGCTGGCCCCTAATGCCATAGCTGCAACAATACCGCGGGAATCACCAATACCGCCTGCTGCAATAACTGGTACATCAACTGCATCTACAACCTGTGGAACCAGAGCCATAGTAGTGATATCACCAATATGACCGCCGGACTCAGTACCCTCTGCAATAACTGCATCTACACCAGAGCGTACCAGACGCTTTGCCAGTGCAACAGATGCTACTACAGGGATAACCTTAGTGCCGATTTCCTTTAATGCTGGAAGATACTCAGCTGGATTGCCTGCACCAGTAGTAACTACAGGAACTCTCTCCTCTACTACTACCTGCATTACCTCTTTAACAAATGGAGACATGAGCATGATATTTACGCCGAATGGCTTATCAGTCCAGCCCTTTGCCTTCTGAATCTCTGCACGGAGAACCTCTGGAGGCATGTGGCCTGCACCAATGATGCCTAAGCCGCCTGCATTAGATACTGCGGAAGCAAGCTCTGCGGTACCTATCCAGGCCATACCGCCCTGGAAAATTGGATACTTGATATTTAACAACTTGCAAATAGGATTTTGCTCAAACATGTTAATCCTCCTTAGACCATCTGATGATGCATGATGCCCATGTTAAACCAGCACCAAAGCCAGACAGTGCAATTATATCGCCCTTTTTGAATTTCTTCTCAGCTGCAGCCTCTGCCAATGCGATAGGGATGCACGCTGCAGACATATTACCGTACTTATGAATATTAACTACAACCTTTTCCATTGGCATAGCCAGTCTCTTAGCTGCAGACTCAATAATACGAATATTAGCCTGATGTGGTACGAGCCAGTCAATCTGCTCCTGTGGCATATCAATCTTTGCCAGGGCGTTCTTAACGGTTCTGCCCATTGCTTTAACAGCGAACTTAAATACTTCCTTGCCATTCATGTGAATGAGATTCAAGCGCTGATCTATAGATTCCTTGGAAACAGGCATCAAGCTGCCACTGGATGGAATCTGGATAGCATCGCCACCAGAACCATCACTGCCAAGGTCAAAGCTCAAGATACCATAGCCTTCCTCTACCTGGCCCAGAATAGCTGCGCCAGCACCATCACCGAAAAGCACGCAGGTATTGCGGTCCTCCCAGTTGATGTACTTGGAAAGGGTTTCAGCACCGATAACCAGTGCTTTTTTGTATGCGCCAGTTTCAATGAACTGTGCTGCTACAGATGCTGCATAGCCAAAGCCAGAGCATGCTGCGGATAAATCAAATGCTGCTGCATGGGTAGCGCCTAAGCGGTGCTGGAGCATGCAGGCTGTGGAAGGGATAATTCTGTCTGAAGTCAGGGTGGCAACGATAATGAGGTCTAACTCCTCAGCAGTCACACCTGCGTCCTTCATGGCATTTTCTGCTGCCTTCAGGGCAAGATCAGACATTGGTACGCCGTCCTCAGCAATACGTCTTTCTTTAATACCAGTTCTTTCTACAATCCATTCATCGCTGGTATCTACGATTTTCTCCAGGTCCTCGTTAGTCATTATTTTTTCAGGTACGTAGAATCCTGTGCCCAGGATGCCCGCACTATACTTGTTCATCATCATTAGTGAGCATCTCCTCCTCTGCAATACTATCGCGGATATGACCGACTACATTATTTTTAACACATTCTATTGCAACTCCAATGGCATTGCATATAGCTTTAGCATTGGATGAGCCATGACATATAATACAGCAGCCGTTGACACCTAAAAGCGGTGCACCGCCGTACTCAGATACATCCAGGCGCTTGCCCAGCATCTTTAATGCAGGCATCACCATGAGGGCACCAAGCTTGGCCAGCAGGCCGCTTTCCTTTATTGCATCCTTGATGAGCTTGAATAAAGTTTTCGCGAGTCCCTCTGCAAATTTTAACACAATATTACCAACAAATCCATCACAAATAACAACATCGGCTTTTCCCTCTGGAATATCACGGCCTTCTACGTTGCCAATAAAGTTCACTGCATGAAGTTGCTGCAGCATTGGATAAGTTGCCTGAACCTTTTTATTACCCTTAGTTTCCTCTTCACCTACGTTTAAGAGACCAACCTTAGGTGCTTCTATATTATATACATACTGGCAGAAAATGGAACCCATCAGTGCCATTTCTGTCAAATCCTTTGGCTTGCTGTCTACAATAGCACCGGAATCCATCAAAAGTGTAATGCCATGTGCTGTAGGAAGTGGTGTAGCAATGGATGGCTTATCTACACCCTTGATACGCTTTAAATACAAAGCTGCTGCTGATGCTGCTGCACCAGTACTGCCAGCAGATACAACACCATCACATTCGCCCTTTTCTACCAGGCGGGTTGCTACTACAATGCTGCTGTCCTTCTTGCGGAATACTGCCTTGGCGGTGTCATGCGCCCCCATCTCTATGATTTCTGTGGTGTGCCTGATGGTTATCTCAGACATATCCTCAGCATGATTCTTCTTAAGTTCTGCTTTGATTAAGTCCTGGTCACCTACCAGAACTACCTCACAGTTGTACTTTTTCACAGCTGCAACTGCTCCGGCTACTACCTGTTCTGGTGCATAATCTCCGCCCATTGCATCAATTGCAATTTTCATGAGAATGCCTCCTAAATTTCCTCCGCCAGAGATACCATGATGAATTTTGCTCTGAATACTTCCTGTACCTCATTGCGGGTCTTTACCCAAACAAAAAATTTATTGCTGCGCTGTCTGATGACCTCTGCTTTCGCCACCAGCATTTCTCCTACCTTTACAGGTGCTTTATATTTGATATTAGCCACGCCTGTTACTGCCATAGGAGCATCGATAACTGCCAGCGCTAATGAGTTTGCCTGGGAAAAAATAAAATGTCCTTTGGCGATATGGTTTTTGGAGAATACCATATCCTCTGATACCTTCAGCAGGGAGATACCGGTATGGCCCCGCTC
This sequence comes from Selenomonadaceae bacterium, assembly GCA_017390245.1. Taxonomy (GTDB): domain Bacteria; phylum Bacillota; class Negativicutes; order Selenomonadales; family Selenomonadaceae; genus Anaerovibrio. Next base: position 2,042 of record JAFPCE010000092.1, on the reverse strand, counting down.
TAAATCTATAAGCTCGCCTACAATTTCTCCTTTATCGATGGTGGTTATATTTTCTTGTGCTTTTTCCGCTACCTGGCGGATTCTTTCCCTGACCTCAGGGATTCCTAGCTCCATGCGATCCAAGCGAATAGTTTGGATACTAACCTCCAAAAGCTTTGCTAATTCTTCGTCAGTGAGGAAAGGCTTTTCCTTTATCTGACGTACCAGTACCGCATGGCGTTCCTGTTTTTTTATTCGTGCCATTTATTCACCCATACATTTTCTTACAACACAAAATAGCCATGAACCAAGTTTTTAGTACTAGCTCCTACTACTAAATGGTAAGTATACAGGGTTTAATACTAAAATGCAAGCTTAATATAGAATTATATAAATAAAATTTTTGTTTTTATAATTCTAAGTTATGACTTTCTAACATTTTTGTTGCTTTTAGTAAATAAAAATTTCATATTATTGTATATATAGGGCAAATATTAGCAATTTGTCAGTAAAATGTAAAAAAATTATTTTTAGTATTTATTTTGCAAGAAAAATGAGCAGGAGAACTGTTTTAAACAATTCACCTGCTCACTAGTAGTCAATTATTCAGCTGCAGAAATTACTTCCTTACCATCATAATAACCACACTCTGTGCAAACATGATGAGGCAACTTTGGCTCGTGGCACTGTGGGCACGCAACGAAACCAGGAACCTCTAATTTCCAGTTAGCACGACGGGAATCACGACGAGCCTTGGACATTTTACGCTTTGGTACTGCCATTTCAGGATACACCTCCTTATTGAAACATTCAAAATGAGAATTATTTCTTAATCAATAATTGCTGTAATGCCGCCAGTCTTGGGTCAATAACGGTACGGTCACAGCCGCAATCGCCATAATTGAGATTTGCACCACATTTGAGGCACAAACCGCGACAATCAGCGTTGCATATATTATTTAATGGCTGATCTGATAGCAGAACATCACGGATAACGGATGTTAAGTCTATCACATCGCCATCAAAATAATTCACTATTTCCTCTGCCTGCTCATCTGCTGCAGGACTGCCCTGCCTGAACTCCTCCACAAAATCATGTACCTGCTTCTGGGTGGATGGCTCCAAGCATCTGTCACAGATAAAGCTCTTTACACAGGTAATGGTCCCGGTAAAGCGGTAGCATCTGCCAGTGTTGACATATTCACCTTCTACAGAAATATCTCCATCAAAGGAGTAATCCTCCTGCAGTGCGTCCAGCTCCTGTGCATTAGTCACAAAACGGAAGGGAATATTTTCCCCTAATTTGTCGCTGACAGCGGTTATGTTAATCTTCATCATTTCACATCACCTCGATAAATTATATCGATACCCATATTGTTTGTCAAGAACTTTTCCTTGACAATTATGTTATTACACAGGCAATTTGTGTTTATGGTGAGGTATTTTTATTGAAAAGCTGCTTCTAAGGCCTGGGCATTCTGCTCCATAACCTTAATATAGGCATCCTTTGCATCAGGGGTAGCATCACCTGTTACAACCGGATCCAGTGTACTAATCTGTGCACCTGTAGCATTGGCTATGGTCTGAGCAGCCTTAGAAGAATACTGTGGTTCAGTGAAAATCACCTTAATGCCAAGGCTCTGAATCAGCTTAATAGTTTCCTCCAGTTCTTCTGGCGTTGGCTCACTGCCTGGCTCTCTTTCAATAATGCCTGCCAGCTTCAGGTTAAATTCCTGGGCAAAATACGGGAAGGCTTCATGAAAGGTAATAATCTGCCGTCCCTGGTATTTATCCAGACGCTGGTGCATATCTGCCTGCAGCTTCTGGAGTTTTTCCTTATAAACCTTGCCATTGGCCTCGTACCGCTCCTTGTGAGCCGGATCAGCCTCACTAAGTCCCTTCACCACGTTATCCACCTGCAAAATGGCATTGGCAACACTAACCCAGACATGTGGGTTTTCTTCACCATGCTCATCATCCTTCAGCATAGGAATGCCCTCAGAAGCATCTATGATTTTTAACTTAGACTGAGACTTCGTTACTTTATCTAAAAAGCTTTCCAT
>JAFPCE010000091.1 GCA_017390245.1 Selenomonadaceae bacterium | reverse complement strand
GAGGACGTTCGCACGAACAGTACGGATGAGCAAAGTATATCTTGGTATGATGCGTATCTTCGTATTTAGACAAAGTTGCAAACTCTGGACCATTATCCGACGTTATGGTCTTGAATACGTCTGAAAACTTTGCATCAAAATAGCCAAGCTTACGCATGACTTCAATTTTGCCTCGTTCATCAGAAGTAAGATGCTTGCCAGGTTTACGAATAATCTCTTCTGTGTTAAAATTGGTGTGTTCCATAGTGATTGCTCCTTTGTTGTGATTTGTAGAAAAACCATTTTAACACAGGACACACTATGGATTTTTTATTTTTTCAAGTGTTCAACTTGATTATACAATTTACATACACTATTTTTACAGTATTTCTCCACTATTTTTTCACTAATATTATTTCAGCCAATAAAAATCGGCCATCAGCATTCATGCCAATGGCCAGGTTTTATTCTGCTTCGTATAAGATTATCGTTCCTGCCTCAAGGGATGCAGGTATATCTATGAGCCTCTGGTTCTGGCTGCCCCGAAAGGCCAGGGTCAAATCCCGCTGCTCCAGGATAAATGGTCCGTCTACCAAAACGTCAATATTTTCCAGCAAAGCTCTTATTTCCGGCCTGTCATCTGCTAAAAGCTGCTCATAGGTATAGCCTGTATAGCACCAGACATTGTACTGCAGGCTATGGAGTTCCTGAGCCAGCATAGCCAGTGGCTCTGGCTGGCAGAAGGGCTCTCCCCCGCTGAAGGTTACGCCGCTTAAAAGAGGATTTTCCACCACCTCCCGGAGCATATCCCCCAGTTTTTCCAGCCTGCCTCCCTGAAAGTCATGGGTCTGGGGATTGTGGCAGCCCCTGCAGTTATGAGGGCAGCCCTGGGTAAATATGCTGTAGCGGTAGCCTTCACCGTCTACTATGGATTCCTTCATGATGCCTGCTATCCGCAGGGCTGTATCCTTGTCAAATTCCAATTCCATGTTATCCACCTTAGAAAAATTTAAAGGCAAAAACAAGCCCCCATATACATGAGGGCTTATTAGCTTTTAAGTGTAAAACCAAATCAGTTGATGCCGTGCTTTACGCGGTCATGCTCCTCGGCACGCTTAGCATTGTTCCAGCGGTCAATAGTACCTACCAGATAGCCAGTGATGCGGCGGATGCGCTCAAACTTTGCAGGCTGCAGCTCATAGTCCAGGTTAATCTCGCCATTTGCAGCTGGAGAAATGCACAGGCTGCTGAGCTCCTCATCAGTGTCCTCCTGCAGCATGTCAATATAACCCATAATCTCCTGCTCAGTCATGTCGTTTATACCATTTACTGTAACATCAATACCATTTACTACCATTTTAATTCCCCCTGTAAAACTAACTTTAAAACTCGAAATATGTCATAGCACTACTCACATACGCTGCAAGAACGGCGTACTACTTTGCGTGCCTTGTGTGCGGCTTCACTTCTGCCACAGCGCGGACAGACACCATTAATGATGCCATTGTAGCCGCAAACTGGATCCCTGTCCACTGGGTGGTTCACAGAACCATAACCAATACCACAGTCGTGCATGCGGCGGACAATCGCCTCAAAGGCCTTCAGGTTCTTGGATGGATCACCGTCCAGCTCCACATAACTGATATGGCCTGCATTAGTCAGTGCGTGGTATGGACCTTCAATGCCCAGCTTGTCTGATGCAGAAATATCATAGCCAACTGGTACATGGAAACTGTTAGTGTAATAATCCTTGTCAGTAACACCAGGTATCTCACCATAGAGCTTCTTGTCCAGCCGTACAAAGCGGCCGCTAAGACCTTCGGCAGGTGTTGCCAGAAGACTGAAGTTAAGACCTGTCTGCTGTGACTTTTCATCCATGCGCTGGCGCATATAACTGACAATCTCCAGACCCAGCTTCTGAGCCTCTGGTGACTGTCCCTGATGCTGGCCAATCAATGCTGTCAGACATTCTGCCAGGCCGATAAAGCCCATGGACAGCGTACCGTGCTTCAGTACCTCAGCTACACTGTCATCTGGTCCGATGCTGTCTGAATCAATCCAGACCCCCTGGCCCATTAAGAATGGATAATTCCTGCCTTTTTTACTGCACTGGATTTTGAAGCGGTGCAGCAGCTGGCGGAATACCATTTCAATAACGTCATCCAGCTCCTGATAGAATTTCTTCATATCCTTGCCAGCTTTAATGGCTATGCGTGGCAGATTGATACTGGTAAAGCTCAGATTGCCACGGCCACAGGTAACCTCCCGCTCTTGATCATGGACATTGCCCATAACCCTGGTACGGCAGCCCATATAAGCCACCTCGCTGTTATAATCACCTGGCTTATAATACTGCAGGTTAAACGGCGCATCCAGGAAGCTGAAGTTTGGAAACAGCCTCTTAGCGGAGGTTTTAATAGCCAGCTTGAATAAATCGTAATTTGGGTCGCTGGAGTTATAATTAACTCCCTCTTTTACCTTGAAAATCTGCACTGGGAAAATAGGTGTTTCACCATTGCCCAGACCAGCCTCTGTGGCCATCAGCAGATTTTTCATGACCATGCGGGCTTCAGGAGAGGTATCTGTACCATAGTTAATGGAGCTGAATGGTACCTGTGCACCTGCTCTGGAGTTCATGGTATTAAGGTTATGTATCAAGGCTTCCATAGCCTGATAGGTAGCTCTGTCAGTAGCATCCAGAGCAGTTTCTGCCGCATACTTATGGGCACGCTCTGCCTGATTTGGGGATATCCACTGATAATTGTGGCTAGCCTGATGCTCTGGCAGAAATTCAACTAATTTTGCTTTATATTCCTCACCATTGCTCATGGTAATATCCATAGGGATATTCTTGGCAATGGCCTTGGCAAGCAGTCTGGCATCCTCAAGATGCATGCTCAATACTGCATGGAAGAAGGAAGCCAGTGCTTCAAAATACATTTTTCTATAGGTCTTAGCTACGCCAGGTGCCATGGAAAAATCAAAGTTTGGCACTGCCTGGCCGCCATGCATTTCATTCTGGTTGGCCTGAATGGCGATACATGCCAGGGCTGCGTAGGAACGAATATCATTTGGCTCTCTTAAAAAGCCATGGCCTGTAGAAAAGCCGCCTTTAAACAGCTTCAGCAAATCTATCTGACAGCAGGTTTCAGTCAGCATATAGAAATCCTTATCATGGATATGGATAGTGCCATCCTGATGAGCTGCTGCTATATCCTTTGGCAATATATAATTATCAATGAAGTACTTAGAGCCCTCAGAGCCATACTTCAGCATGGTGCCCATGGCTGTATCAGCATCGATGTTAGCATTTTCACGCTTAATGTCAGCATCAGCAGCATTCTTAAAGGTCAGCTCGTTGTAGATATCCATCAGGTTCCCCTGTGCCTGGCGGAGTTTAGCCCGTTCTGCCCGGTAAAGAATGTATGCCTTTGCAGTGCTGGCGTAATTGTTCTTAATCAGAACCTTCTCCACAACATCCTGAATGAACTCCACTGCTGGGACCTTTTCCCTGCCCAGCTCCTTCACTACCTCATCAGCCAGCTGAGTCAGGCGTTTCTGGTCAAAGGTGTTGTCAATAGACTCTAGATTTGCCTTGTGAATGGCATCAGAGATTTTTTCTTTGACAAATGGGACAATTTCTCCATTGCGTTTTCGTATATTATGCATATTCCCCTCACGCTATCCCTTTCCGTTAATAGTCACTTGCCTGGAGTCTAGAATACTATATATTGTGTCTCATGTCAATGAAAAACACTATATCTAGTATTTTTCCTTCACAGTATATCCACAACATATCAACAGATAATATACATAAAATATGTATATTTATTCATTTTATGCAATGTCTGTCACCAGAGTACTGCTTTTTCATCTATTTATCGCGTTTTATTCATTTCCTCATACAGAACGTAATGTATATACTATGATGAATATGAATTTTTGTGGATAAATATATTTTTTTATCCACAAAAAGAGATGCTAGCATTATACTAGCATCTCCTGCTGACAAAATTTTACACAAAATTTCTTAAATTGTTTTAAATGACGATATGCTTGCAGCCATATAATTTGCTGAGCCAGTAAGCATCTCTGATGTTATCAATGCGCACGCCTTTGCTGGAGGAAGCATGGATAAACTGCCCCTGGCCTAAATAAATACCACAGTGGGAAGCTCCCGCCTCATAGGTGGAAAAGAAAACCAGATCCCCAGCCTCCAGCTTATTCATGGTAGTATTTTTCCCCAGCTTATACTGCAAATCAGCAGTTCTTGGCAGACTGATGCCATGCTGGGAGAATACGTACTGCAGATATCCAGAGCAGTCAAAGGCCTTAGGAGTAGCACCACCAAACTGATATGGCACACCAATGTATTTTTTGGCTGTTTTAATCAGTGGCTGTACCTTATGCCTTGGCAAAAACGGTTTTGTCTCAGGTGCCTTCACCCCTGCCCCTGCTGCTGCTCCCTGCCGGAGACTGCCATTCTGGCTTTTGCCATTGCCTGCTGGTGTAACATTTTTAGCCCCCTGCAGAGGCTTCGCCTCACTGATAGCTTTGGCCGTTTTTTTATCCACAATGCCATTGATTTTCAGCTTGTGATCCCGCTGGAAGGTTATGACTGCACGATAGGTGCTGTTATCAAAAACTCCATTAATCTCCTTGATTTTATAGCCCAGGGCCTGCAGCTGTTTTTGCAGCTGTACCACCTGAGTCCCAGTAGAATTCTTCTGCAGATTGGCAGCTTCCACAGCAGCTGCCTGGCAAAATCCCAGCATACAGGCTAAAAAAGCAATTAATAACCCCTTACTAAAAACTTTCTTTAAGGAAGCCATATATTTTCCTCCTGTTTATCCACAGCTTTCAGTTGATTAATACTATAAATGTTCCTTCAAAAATTATCCTAACATATCTATTATACGGGAAAAACAGTGGATTTCCAACTACTTTTCCCACCTGTACACATATTTTTGTGGATAACAATCGTCTATATCCACACTAGCCCACAGGTTATCCACAAAGATATCCACATTTTTCATTTTTTGTGGATATCTTGCCATTTGCCTATTGACAAATCATTTTGTATACACTCCGTTCTAATTATCCGTTTGCTAACAAATTCAGCTGAAAAGAAAAAAGTACCTCACAAATAGCAATATATGCCATTTATGAGGTACAAAAAGCTTAATATATTTTCTCGACAGCAAAGCCAGCATTTTTAAAGGATTTAATAATGCTGTTAACATGCTCTCTGCCATTGGTTTCTACAGTTATATCCAAAGCAACCTTCTTGAAGCTGTCTGTTACCTTGGACTGATTGTGATCCAGCTTGATAACATTGGCATTCTCATCAGCCAGAATCTGAGATACCTGCAGCAGCTGGCCAGGCTTATCCGCCAGCAATACGGAGAAGCAGAAGACGCGGCTGCGGGCCATCATAGCCTTATCAATCAGCGCAGAAATGGTGGAAATATCAATATTACCACCGCTGATGATAGCTACTACCTTCTTGCCCTTAAATGGCAGCTTGTTTAAGGCAGCCAGGCTCAGTGCGCCTGCACCTTCAGCAATGAGCTTGTGCTTTTCAATGAGGGAAAGCAGTGCAGACATAATCTCTACTTCAGAAACGGTGATAATCTGATCCAGATACTTCTTGCAGAAAGCATAGGTTAAATCACCAGGAGTTTTCACAGCACAGCCATCAGCCACAGTATCCACAGCAGGCAAGGTGGATACTTCATTTTTCATAAAGGAATTTTCCATGCAGGCAGCGCCCTCTGGTTCAACGCCGATAACCTTCACATGAGGATTAACTGCCTTGCAGGCCAGTGCCACACCGCTGGCAAAACCGCCACCACCGATTGGTACCAGAATAGCATCTACATCCTTTAAATCATCAATAATCTCCAGAGCAGTAGTACCCTGGCCGGCAATAACCTTTTCATCATTAAATGGATGGATGTACACATAGCCTTTTTTCTTCTGCAGCTCCTGGGATTTTGCTGCTGCATCGTCAAAGGTATCACCATACAGCACAACCTCAGCACCGTAAGCCTTGGTTGCTTCTACCTTCAGAATAGGGGTAGTTGCTGGCATGCAGATAACTGCCTTGCAGCCCAGCTTCTGAGCAGCAAAGGCTACGCCCTGGGCATGGTTGCCGGCAGAGGCAGTGATAACCCCCTTTTTGCGCTCCTCTTCAGTTAACTGGCTGATTTTATTGTAGGCGCCACGCAATTTAAAGGAACCGGTTTTCTGCAAATTTTCCGGTTTTAAATAAATGGTATTTCCACATAAATCAGAGAAGAACTGGCTCTCAATCAGCTTGGTTTTGCTAACGATGCCGTCTAACTGCTTAGCTGCGCGATATATATCAGCAATAGATGTATTGTTTACGATTTCTTCCAGGGATGCTTCCTTGTTCTGTACTTCTTCAGACATAAATAAATTCCTCCCAGTATTTAGATTTGTTAGTAACTTTTTAAGCATATCACTATGGTGAAAATGTGTCAATGTACTTGTAGAGTGTACAAAAAAAGGCTCCAATACACTAAGTGCATCAGAGTCCTGAATATTTTCACATATACAATTTTTATGGCAATTATTTCATCATCTGGGCGATTACCTGAGGATCATCGCTGGCAGCCAGAGCCAGCATCAGTTTAGCCACTAATGCTTCCACTGTATGTCTGTGGCCAGAAAGGACGCCGTGCTGCAGTGCCCTTACGCCTACCTCATAGGTATCTAAATGTACACCGTCATAAGTGCACTGGGTAGTGCAGACAAGAGTTACACCCTTGCGGATAGCATAATCTATAGCTGGCAGCAGGCTCAGTGGTGATTCATCAGTTGGCACGCCGCCTGCACCAAAGGTTTCCAGTACAATGCCCTTGTAGCCCATATCAGCCAGCATTTTCAAAAGTTCTGGCTTTGTACCAGGCACCAATTTCAATGTCATCACTCTGTCATCTAAATCAATAATTGGATGAAATGGACCGGCTGGCAGAGGTATTTCATTCCAAATCAGCTTTTCTCCATCCCAGAAGGCCGCCTCAGGCTGGTTTATGCTCCAGAATGCCCTCATTTCCTGAGAGTACATTTTCTTAGCTGCATTGCCTAAAATAACATGGCTGGAAAATGCCAGAAAAACACCTGGACAGCCGCTGACAGCAGTATGAAAAGCTGTTAAAAGATTGCCCTTGGCATCAGTTTTAGGATTTTCCATAGGCAGCTGTGAGCCAGTAAGAACTACAGGCTTGCCAATGTTCACCAGCATATAGTAGAGGGCTGCTGCTGTATAGGCCATGGTATCTGTACCGTGGCTGATAACAAAGCCATCATAATCATCATATCTGCTGATAACAGCCATAGCCATTTTCTGCCAGTGCTGAGGTACCAGATTGCTGCTATCCAGCTGCAAAAGCTGCAGAAAATCAATATCACACATTGCTGCCAGCTGTGGCACTGCACTGATGAGGCTTTCTGCCGCCATACTTGGCATAAAGCCATTACCCTGGTTGGAGCTGGCAATAGTACCGCCTGTAGCAATAAAGCAAATTTTCTTTCTCATAATTACTCCTTTACAACTACTCTCTTTAAGGATATCTTTTTACAAATAAGCTCTCAGATATTAACAAAAAAGACTGCCTTGGTCCACAGTACGCTTGCCAAAGCAGTCTATTTTTACAACATGCTAATTATTTATCATTAGCCAAAGCTACTAACTGGCCTGCAGCCTCAGACAAGCTGGTAAGATCCTGAGCTACCTCAGAAATAGCAGCAGTCTGCTGGCCAACAATTTCAGACGTAGCCTCACCCTTGGTAACAGTCTCATTTACAGAATCGCCAATCTGGTTAGTGAACTCCTGAATCTTATCAACAGTCTCACGGGAGCTGTCTGCCAATTTACCAATCTCCTCAGATACAACTGCAAAGCCTGCACCTGCTGTACCAGCACGAGCTGCCTCGATGGATGCATTCAGGCCAAGGAGTCTGGTCTGCTTTGCTATGTCGCGAATCAGGTTAGTAAACTCGTTAATCTTGCTGGAAATCTCGCTGACATTCTCAATGTCCTTGTTGAGGCCCTTCTGGTTTTCATTAACATCATTTGCAGATGCTGCCAGCTGCTCCATAGCAGCAGAAACATGCATAGTAGTTTCGTTAATGGAAGCAGCAAGCTTCTTTAACTGGAATTTGTAATAACCCATGTTAGAGAAAGCGGTAGCCATCATGAAGAGTACCTCTGCTGCATACTCTAAGCGGTCCTTGGATATAATCTGTACTTCACGCAGTGCTGCAACATACTTTTCTGGATCTACGCCAATCTCCTTAGCATAAGCGCGGAACTTATCCTCATCAGGTGGAGCAGTCAGAACCTGGCCGCCTAAGAGGGAACCAATCTGCTTGCCGTTCAGCATAATAGGAGCACCGAACTCCATCAGACCTGCATGACAGGTATATACAGCTGGACGTCCAGTTCTTGCTGCAGTCTCGCCGCCATTCTTATCGCACTGCTCGCAGCGGCGGCAGCCCTCTGTAGAATTACGGGTATACTTCATGCAGAAGTCGGTCCAGTCAGTTGGCTTAGTAACAGGCTTGCCATCCTTGTCAACGGTAACTGCTGTCATACCAACAGCTCTTGCAAAAGTATCCTGGAACTTCTGAAAAAAACCAATATCAAATACGTCCTCTAAGCGAATATCATCTAATTCTGCCACGATAAACACCTCTCCTTAATATAATACAAACCCCTCGTTCAAGGTCTTTATAACCTAAACTTATCTATACATAAGTTAATTATACTAGCATTGATAATTTGAAACAACCTCAAATTTACAGATTATTAGTTTCTAGTACATTTTTCCCATCCCATACAGGCACATATTCTGCATCTGCAGCACTGCGCTCCTGCATAAAGCATTTTGTAAAGCCCAGCTCTGCCGCATAATCCACCACAGAATTATATTCAAAGGTAGTAACTCTCCGGCCTAAGGGTGCAAATTCACTCTCTTTGGCTCTGTACATAGGCGTATACTGGCTCATAAGGCTGAGATAAATATTATCCCCAAATTCCTGCCACAGCCACTTTAAGAGCTTCATGCTGTCTTTTCTTGCTCCCGGCAGCACCATGTGCCGTACTAAAACGCCCTTAGTCAGAATGCCTTTATCTGAAAGCACAGGCCTGCCTGTTATTTCCACCATTTTTTTAATGGCTTTGCTAGCTATCTGGAAATAATCACCTGCCATGGAATATTTTGCTGACAGCTCTGGGGAAAAATATTTTAAATCCGGCAGAAATACATCTATATAACCTGACAGCTGCTCTATGGTTTCCACCTTTTCATAGCCGCTGCAGTTATATACCACCGGCAATGAAAAACCCTTCTGCCTGGCTAAATCTAACCCCTGTATAATCTGGGGTACATAATGAGTTGGTGTTACCAGGTCCAGCACGGCAGCACCGCGCTGCTGCTGCTCCCAGAATATTTCGCCTAAACGCTGGATGCTTACCTCCAGCCCTTGATTTTCATGGCTTATTTCATAATTCTGGCAGTAGACACAGCCCAGGCTGCAGCCAGAAAAAAATACCGTGCCTGCTCCCTTTGTGCCAGTTAATACAGGTTCTTCCCAGGGATGCAGGCTCACCAAGGCAATTCTGGGCAGTCTGCCACCACCGCACCGCCCGGCAGAAACCAGCCGGTTAGCCTGGCACTGGCGTGGGCATAGCCGGCAGCTGGCCAGTATGCTATCTATGTCTGTCAAATTCATTCTCTTCCTTATTTATTCAATCTATTCTCTGCCTTCTAACAGGCTTTCATCCAGTACTGGGCCATACTTTGGCCGCCACCAGGATATGCTGTGCACCGCATCCATATAATTCTGCAGCTGCTGCATATCGACAGCCTTGCCTGTACCGCTGGGAATAGCCTGCATTTTAGGCGGATCATTGTAGCTTTCACCAATAAAATCCCTTGTGATATAAAAGCCATAATTGATACCCATACGGTTATTTCTGCTTAAGCTTGAGCCAATAGACATATATTTAAAGCCCTTGGGTGCTATAAGCTCCAGCAGGGTTGGGCCAATATCAATCTGACTGCCAGCGCTATCTGGCAGTAAAAGACCTTTATGGACACCATTGCCAGTAATGATAAATGGCACAGTATACCGCTCATAAAGACCAGGCATTTTTTCCAGATTGTAGCGGTCACCATGATCACCCACCACCACAATTAAAGCATCTGCGTATTTTGCCTTGATTTTAGTGATAAACTCAGCCATTTCCTTATCAGCATACCAGTAATGTCCCAGCTCTTTTAAAAGTCCTGCATCATTTTGCAGTTCTTCAGGCAAGGCACTGCGCACTGTTTCCTCTGGAAAGCCTTTGGCTTCTAAATCAATAGTATATGGCGAATGATTAGACACATTGAGAACCACGCTGAAGGTATCCTGTTCCTGGGGTACTCCCTGCAGTACGGCTTCATACAGATACTCATCATCACAGCCCCACACGCTGCCTGCAGCATTTTCCGGCATATCCCCCCGGCTGTAAAAATGCTGGAAGCCCTGAGCTGTCGTAAAGGCCCCTACCCGCTCCCAGGTTGCCGGCCCAGCATACCAGAAGCTTGTGGCATAGCCTAATTTTTCCATCTGTGGTGCTATAGCTGTTGGATATGGTTCCTTAAAGGATTCCGGCATGGTAGTAAGATAAAGGTTGGCATCGGCCAGTCCTGTTACAATACCTGTCACAGCGGATACTGTACTAGAACCATTAGGCAGCATAGCCGGACAATAATCACTGTCCGCCGCCGCAATAACCCCCTTCATGCCGTCGGCAATATGCAGCTTTTCATATTGTGGCAAAAGCGGCCAGTTGGCATAGCTTTCCGAAACGATCACAAAAATATGCTTTGGTTTTGCTATCTGTGCCCCCTGTGCCTCCCGCTGCAGGTAAACATCCAGATTATCGCTGTCCGCTGGTTTTCCCGACAGCTGGGCTGCCAGCTGCTTTATCTGCTCCGCCGTAAAATTCAGTCCATTGCAGGCCAGCATGCGGCTGTTCATGCGATAGCCACGGTACAGTGCCTGATAATCATCCAGAATCACCTCATTAAGAAATTCATCCTTAGTGACTCCGGCATTTTCCCAGTCCACAGCATTTTCCCAGCTGAGGCTGCCGCCAAAAATCACCAGCCGTCCCCAGATATATATAATTACCAGCATCAATGCTAAAAGCACCTGCAGGCCATAATGCAAGCTCTTCGCCGCATCACGTACCTGCCCGATGAGATAGTCACATTTTCCCCAGAGATATTGCAGCAATTTCCATAATATAACCGTCATGGCAATGGCCCCAATAAGTCTTGGTATCAGGTTAAATTCCTGGATAAAGGAAATAAACAGCGCATACATATCATCATTAACTGCATTGAAAAAAAGCTGGTTAAACCTTGAATGAAATTGCTGATAGTATGGAAAGCTGGCAAAAAAACCTATATCTGTCACCAGCAGCGTAATGCCGCTAAGCAGTTTTTGCAGCCCGTGGCCCCAGGCAGGCTTCACCAGACCTGTCAGGCCAGCTGGCACTAATGTCACCAGTGCCATAATACCAGAAGTCTGAACGCTTAACCTGGTACCAGACGCTAGGGCAAGCTGAATATCCGCCCAGCTGGTGCTCTGTCCCAGATACTCTGCCAGAACATAACAGAATACAGCCCGACAAAGAGAAAGGACTGCCAGGTAAAAGAAAAATACCAGCAATCCTCTCACTACTAGCTTCAGGCCACCCTGGACTAGAGAATCTATTCTTTTGTAGCCCTTGTTATAGCTCATGGTACAATAATTTCCACGCCGTAGCTGGCTGCAGCTGCTCTTACCTTTTCCTCTGGCATAGCATCAGTAATGAGGCCGGACAGAGTATCAAGTGACGCATAATTGTAGTTGCCGTCAGAGCTTAGCTTCTTTGCCTCGGCTACTACATAAGCTCTCTTGCTGACACGGATAATCTGGGCCTTGTTGATGCCATCCTCAATATCGTAGGTAGAAACGCTGTTTTCCAGCACATCAACACCTACAGCGCCTACAAAGGCAATATCTGGCTTCAGGTGGGAGATGAAATCCATGGTCATACCACCCCAGAAACCGTCACGGCTCTTATTAATCTTGCCTCCGGCAAAAATGACACGAATCTTCGGATGTCTTGCCAGAATTACCAGAATATCAATCATATTGGTAACGATAGTCAGCTCTCTCTGGTCCTTCACCAGCAGCTCAGCAATAGCTAAATTGCTAGTAGAAATGTCCAGAAATACCATATCCCTGTCATGTATCAGCTTCAGTGCTGCATGGGCAATGCGGCGCTTAGCATCCACATCAGAGTTGCGATGCTTGCTGATTTCCAATGCATGAAGATTCTCTCTTAAACGGACTGCACCACCATAGGTACGCTTCAGCCTGCCCTGCTTCTCTAAGGAGCCCAGATCCTTACGTATACAATCCTCTGTAACGCCAAATTTCTCACTTAGCTCCTTTACTCTGACCTTGCCATCCTCGTTAAGCATGGTCATGATGCTTTCCTGACGTTCCTCTAAAAACACAATCCCATCTCCTTTTACTCGTAACACTTATATTATCGCAAATAAAAATTACCAGAATTGCAGGTTAAGGCAGGCATAGATACCCTATACCTGCCAACACTCCAGCATATTATTAATTACTCTAATTCTTTATTATTGTACACATAATTACTTGTATATGCAAGTAATTTTTCTACTTTTTCCTACCAGATTTTTTATAATTTTTATTAGTGTTCTATTTTATGTCATTTTTTGACTTACTAAACTTTCCAGATCTGCGATTTCATTATCGTTTGCCAATATATATAAATAGTCCCCTGCCTGCAGAGTCAGACTATCTTCCGGTACCAGCTGGTACATGCCGCGGCGGATATCTACCAATATGGTTTTTTCTGGCCAGCTGATATCACAGATTTTCCGCCCAGCTGCAGCACTGCCCATATCTACCACCAGCTCCACAGCAGCTCTTTTCTCCTGAGTATCCTTCAGCAGCTTCCCGTTCTGATGCTGTCCCTTAAACACTAAGGAGCGGTTCAAAAGCTCATCATAAACGGGTTTTCCTCCCATTAAATCTGCCACCACATAAGCCATCATGGATACGCATATCAGTGGCAGCATGTGGCTGAAGGATCCAGTCATCTCCATAATCAGAATACTGCCTGTTACTGGTGATTTAACTACCGCTGCAAAATAAGCCGCCATGCCAAAAACGATGAGATGAGGCATATAATCAGCCGGCATCAGCTGCAGCAGCACCAGTATCTTGCTGAAAACTGCACCGCCAGCAGCACCTAAAACCAGCATTGGCAGGAAAATACCGCCTGGAACACCAGAACCAAAACACAGCATGGTAAACAGAAATTTTCCTATAAATAACACTGCTAAAAAATACAAGCTGTAATTTTCCACAATGAGGCTGTCCACCAGATGGTTACCACCGCCTAAAATTTCTGGCAGGATAAAGCCAAGGACAGCAGCCACTGCCAGTGGCAACAGAGCTTTTCTCATTCCCGTAAGCCCCAGCCTGTCATAAGTATTTAAGGAAAACAACAGCGTCTTGTTAAAGAGGCGGCTGATAACGCCAATAAACAGGCCCAGGGCCAGCAAAATGCCATACATGGCAATAGGCAGGGGCAGCAGCTCTCCTACGGTAAACACCGGCTCCATGCCAAAAAACAGCTCAATTACGGTAGTTGCTGTAATACTAGCCGTAATGCTGGCCATTAAAACCACCGAGGAAAAGCTTTTCTGCAGCTCCTCCAAGCCAAAAATAACGCCTGCCAGAGGTGCATTAAAGGCTGCGGCCAGACCTGCACCTGCTCCGGCAGTCAGCAGTATTCGTTCCTCAAAACGGGTCCTGCCGGCACTGCGGCTGACACCCTGGCCGGCCGCTGCACCAATCTGTACACTTGGACCTTCCCTTCCCAAAGAAAGGCCCGCACCTATGGCCAGAACACCACCAATAATCTTTGCTGCTAATACCGAATACCAGCGCATGTACATCTTCCCCATCAGGATACCTTTAATCTGGGGGATGCCGCTGCCAGTACACATCGGCTCTTTCTCCACGATTTTTGCGACTATATATGCAATACATATAAAAGCAGCTGCATATAAACATGGCCACTGCCACTGGCCCATGGCCCATGCCTGCTGTACCTTATTATATATAAAAGGACGCAACTCTTCTGAAGCAGACAGCAGATAGCGAAACAGGCCCACTGACAGGCCGCTGGCTATGCCAACTGCAATGCCCTCCCAGAAGAGGCGCACCCGGAAATGTTTTTCATGAGTTAACAGCTCTAAGAGCTTATCAATCTTTTCTGTCATCATCAAAATCCTGTTTATTAAAATTTGCATTAGCATGCGCTGCTAATTTTATCACACAAGAATTTAAGCATATTAATTTTCAGCATAAAAAAGGAGCCTTCTATGAAGGCTCCCCTTAAATTACTCAGCAGTAAATGGCAACAAAGCAATGTTACGAGCACGCTTAATTGCAACGGTTACCTGGCGCTGATGCTTTGCACAGTTACCGGAGATACGGCGAGGTAAAATCTTACCACGCTCGGTAATGTAACGACGCAGCTTACCAGCATCCTTGTAATCAATTAACTCAACTTTATCTACGCAAAAACTGCAAACCTTTTTTCTTGGTCTTCTGTTTCTATCACGCTTGATCAAGTATATTCCCTCCTATCAAAATGGAATATCATCAGTTTCATCCACTGATTTACCAAAGCCATTAGCAGTTTCCAAAGAGCCTCCAGCTGGAGCACCGGAAGGCATAGGTGCTGGAGCACCGCCCTCTCTCTGCTGCTTAGAGCCGCAGAACTCTATCTCATTGGCAACGACCTCTGTAATGTAACGCTTGTTACCATTCTGGTCATCGTAGGATCTAATCTGAAGACGACCCTCTACTAAAATCTGGCTTCCTTTTATCAGGTATTTACCACAAAAATCGGCTAACTTATCCCATGCAATAATAGGAATAAAATCTGCTGTCGGCTGCTGGTCATTATTGTTACGGCTAAAACGGCGATTCACTGCTAAAGAAAACGACGCTACAGCCTTTCCTGTTGTCGTATAACGAGTTTCAGGATCTCTAGCCAAACGGCCCATCAGAATAACCTTATTCATGGTATACCCCCTCGATATGAATATTAGTCTTCTACCTTTACGATCATGTGCTTGAGAAGATCTTCAGTAATTCTCATAACACGATCAGCCTCAGCTACGCATGCTGGCTCTGCAGTTACGTTAAGCAGAACATAGTAGCCCTCGGTGCAGTCCTTAATCTCATAAGCAAGACGCTTCTTGCCCCAGCGATCCTCGCTGTCAACTGTACCGCCATTGTCAGCAATCAGCTTAGTGAACTTCTCAACTACAGCGTTGGTTGCCTCTTCCTCCATTGGTTTAACAATGAATATGACTTCGTACTTTCTCACGAAATCACCTCCCTCTTTGGTCTTTGGCTCCTTACATACTTAAGGAGCAGAGAAAGTTTACAAACGAATTTGAAACATTCTTGTCCTTTTGACTCAAGCATTATATCATTTACAACAGCTTTGTGCAAGGTATTTTTCCAGAAATTTATTTTATCATTTT
>JAFPCE010000090.1 GCA_017390245.1 Selenomonadaceae bacterium | reverse complement strand
TGAGAAAGGTTACACTTGCCCCCTGTGGGTCGTAGTCCTGCTTGGAAACGCTCAGCACCTTAGCACCAATCATCTCCGTAACCTTAAATAAAATTTTAGTCAGACGTTCAGAATTATACTGGTCATCAATGTACTTAATATAATCCTGCTGCTCTCTAGCTGACTTTGCATAGCAAATATCATAAATATTAAAACTCAGTGATTTGGTCAGGTTGTTAAACCCATATAATTTTAACTTCTCTTCCAATCTGATCTCACACCCTATATCTAAAATTTTATTTAAATAAATCCATTAGCTGTTTGCCAATTAGAATGGTAGTCACCACGATAAACAGCGGTCTCACATACTTAACGCCCTTTACAATGGCAAACCTTGCACCACACCATGCCCCCACAATCATCACCAGGCCCATGGGAATGGCGATAGTATAGTCAATAAGACCACAGGCTGCAAAGAATATGGTAGCAGAAATATTGCTGCCAAAATTTAAAGCCTTAGCCACAGCTGTAGCACCAATAAAGTCAAAGCCTATCATCAAAAAGGCAAATAACAGAAAAGAGCCTGTGCCTGGGCCAAAAAAGCCATCGTAAAAGCCAATAACCAGGGCCACCAGCATGCTGATAATCAATTTTCTGCCAGTTATAGCCGCCCCTAAGGCCTCCTTGTCCCAGCCCTTCTTGAAAATGGTATACAGCACCACTGCGATAAGCATCACAATAATCAAGGGACGCAAAAAGGCTGAAGGAATCTGCTGAACTGTATATACGCCAATAGCTGAACCGATAACTGACAGGGGAAACAGCTTTTTCACCAGCTGGATATCCATCTTGCCGGATTTCACAAAAGTGACAAAGCTGGCAAAAGCACCCATAACCGCTGACATCTTATTGGTTCCCAGCACATGCAGAGGCGATATGCCTGTCATCATCAGCGCCGGCAGTGAAATCATGCCGCCACCGCCAACAGCTGCATCCACAAAAGATGCCAGAAAGCCCGCTGCACACACGAATATATACATTTCAATGTCCAAAAAACCGCCCCACGTTATTTCAATCCATAATTACAGTATTATATAGCTTATATTATAACCTAACAAAACAAAAGTATAAAGCAATAAAAAGGAATAATTGCAAAAAAATACAGGCATGTCTGCAAAATCCCCCTCAAGAAAGCAGACTGCCTGTATTTTTATCTGTTTATCATAACCTTATCTGGCAAAATACCGCCCTGTGCCACGGAGTATCTGCCTATGCCAATAAATTCTCCCTGGCTGTATACCCGTAAAAGCACATCCTTATGTGGCTGATATTTTTCCTGATATCTTCTATCGTGTGTTAAAAGCCCGTTGCAAAAGGCCTTTACCCTGTTTTGTGCCAGTTCATAGGCTGGTATGTGGCTGATTACCTTATCAGCTGGCAGCAATATGCTCTCCAGCTCACCTTTCTCTCCTAAGTCCTTCAGCTCCTCAACGCTGTAACTATGCTGCAGGGAAAATCCCCCTGCGCTGGTTCGCACTAGAAAGGACATAGTAGCAGGAATACCCAATGCACTGCCAATATCAGCGCAAAGACTGCGGATATAAGTCCCCTTAGAGCATTTTACATCTATTAAGGCTGTATTTCCCTGCAGCTGCAGCAGCTTTAGCTCATATATCTGCACCTGCCGGGATGGTATTTCCACCTGCTGTCCTGCCCGAAGCAAATCGCAGGCTCTGCGGCCGTTGATTTTTATAGCGGAATGGGCTGGCGGCACCTGGGTAATTTCCCCAGTAAAGCTTGCCAGAACCTCTCTAATCTGAGCTTCATCAGGCATGGTGAACTCATCTAAGCGTTCCACCACCTTGCCAGTATCATCACCGCTATCTGTCGCAAAGCCAAAGGTCATCTCAGCTCTGTAGCTTTTCCCAACGGCATCAAGGTATTCTATCAGCCCTGTTGCCCTGCCCACAGCAATTGGCAATACTCCAGCCGCTCCCGGATCTAAGGTACCAGCATGGCCTACACGCTTTTCCTGAAACAGCCTGCGGATAAAGCCCACAGCATCATGAGATGTCATGCCTGGCGGCTTCAGAAAATTAATGAAACCCTCCATATCATGCCTCTTTCTGTGGCTCAGTGCCAATAACGCTGATAACCTTATCTAACAGCATTTTTTTCGCCTCAGCCAGTGGCTTTTTAATGGTACAGCCTGCTGCCCTGATATGTCCGCCCCCATCAAAGGAAGCTGCAATTACGCTGACATCCACGCCCTTAGAGCGCATGGATACACGACAGACGCCTGGCTCTATTTCCTTCATCAGAATGGCCACATCAACACCCGCCAAAACCCGGACGCCATCTATGTAGCCTTCTGTTGTATCCAGACTTTCATAGAGTGGCAGGTCAATAAAAATGCCTGCTACACGGCCACTAGCAAACTGCTCAATAGTCAGCATAGCCTTAGCTCTGTCGATGATTTCTTTGTAGCTGCGCTTTTCCAGTGCTTCAGAAACCACCTCTGCCTTCACCCCGGCCTCCAGCATAGCTGCTGCAGCCCGCATAGTAAAGGCACTGGTATTAGAGTAACGGAAATGGCCGGTATCAGTAGTCATGCCAGTATAAAGGCAGTAAGCAATATCCTGGCTGACCTTAACCTTAAGCTCCTGCACCAGCTGGTATATAATCTCCGCTGTAGCCGCTCTATCTGCATCCAGATAAAGATAATCCACATCACCCTTATTAGTGCCATGATGGTCGATATTCAGTACTGTGCCCTGATATTTTTCCCGCAGCCTGCCAATGCGCTCATCATAGCTTACATCCAGCAGCACCAGCAAATCAGCCTCATACTTCTCAGCTTCAGGCTTCTTTATCAGCTCATAGCCAGGCAGAAAGTCAAAATCATCTGGCAGGTCATCATCAATAATAACCTCCACTGACTTCCCCATATCCTTTAAGACATGATAAAGCCCTAGGGAAGACCCTAGAGCATCACCATCTGGATTGATATGAGCTGTAATAATAATTTTTTCTGCAGACAGAAGCTTTGCCCCTGCCTCCTGTAAAGTAATATTCATAGCTTCACCAATTCATTGCTATTATTAAACTTATTCTTCTTCAGTCCGCTGCTTTTCATCTCTTTCGATTTGCAAAAGCAGCTTCTGGATATGATCACTATAATCTAGAGACTTGTCCAGCACAAACCGCAGCTCCGGAGTAATGCGCAGGCGGATACGGTGCCCCACCTCGCGGCGGATAAAGCCCAGAGAGCTCTGCAGGCCCTTCCAGCTTCCCTCTATCTGCTCCTCGCTGCCCATAATGCTGATATAGACCTTGGCCAGGCTCAGATCACGGCTAACCTCAACCTGAGTAACTGTTACAAAGCCAATTCTTGGATCCTTCAGCTCCTGCAGGATAATCTTGCTGATTTCCTGCTTCATGAGCTCCTGGATTTTTTCAATACGAAGCTGACCCATAGTGAAATCCCTCCGTTTTTAGTCCTTGTTTAAATCGTTAATATCAGTCTTTACCTCTTCTAAGGTATAAGCCTCAATGATATCGCCTTCCTGGAAATCCTTGAAGTCCTGGATAGTAATACCGCACTCATAGCCTGCAGCAACTTCCTTCACATCATCCTTGAAGCGGCGGAGGCCATCTAACTCACCATCAAAGATTTCGATATTATCACGGACAATACGAATCTTGGAGTTGTTGAAAATCTTGCCCTCCAGTACATAAGAACCAGCAACCAGTGCCTTGGAGAACTTCATAACCTGGCGGATTTCTACGCGGCCCTGGAGAACCTCCTTGTACTTAGGATCCAGCATACCGCTCATAGCATCCTTAACATCATTCAGTGCATCATAGATGACACGGTAGGTACGGATATCGATTTCCTCAGTATCAGCAATGCGGCGAGCATTAGCATCTGGGCGTACATTAAAGGCAATAACCAGAGCGTTAGAAGCTGCAGCCAGCATTACATCAGACTCATTAACTGCACCTACGCCAGAATGAACGATACGTACACGTACCTCATCATTCTTGTTCAGGCCCAGGAGAGAGCTGTTTAATGCCTCTACAGAGCCCTGTACGTCAGCCTTAACTACGATATTCAGCTCCTTCAGCTGGCCTTCCTGGATCTGGTTAAAGAGATCATCCAGGGAAACCTTCTTGGAGTGAATGAGCTCGTTGCGCTGTTTTTCAATACGCTTCTCAGCAATGCTGCGGGTAAGCTTCTCTTCCAGTGCAGCCATCTCATCACCTGCTGCAGGAACATCATTGAGACCAAGAACCTCAACTGGTACAGATGGACCAGCCTTCTTAACATTCTCACCCTTATCATTCAGCATAGCACGTACCTTACCATAGGTAGTACCAGCAATAATGGAATCACCGACATGGAGAGTACCATTCTGTACCAGAACAGTAGCAACAGGACCACGGCCCTTATCCAGCTTTGCCTCAATGATAACGCCACGGGCATCACACTTAGGGTTAGCCTTCAGCTCCAGCATTTCAGCCTCTAAAAGTACCATTTCCAGAAGGTCGTTAATATGGAGGTTCTTCTTAGCAGAAACCTCTACCATGATGGTATCACCGCCATACGCCTCTGGTACCAGGCCATGCTCCATCAGCTCGTTCTTAACATTCTCTGGGTTAGCACCTGGCTTATCAATCTTGTTAACTGCAACGATAATAGGCACATTAGCGTCCTTGGCATGGTTAATAGCCTCTACAGTCTGTGGCATTACACCATCATCTGCAGCTACAACCAGGATAGCAATATCAGTTACCTAGGCACCACGGGCACGCATAGCAGTGAAGGCCTCATGACCTGGAGTATCCAGGAAGACAATCTTCTTGCCCTGGCAGTTAACCTGATATGCACCGATGTGCTGGGTAATACCGCCAGCCTCATGAGTAGATACAGAGGTCTTGCGGATAACATCCAGCAGGGAGGTCTTACCATGGTCAACGTGGCCCATAACAGTAACTACTGGCGGACGGAGAACCATGTTCTTTGGATCTTCCTCAATCTCAGGAATCAGAGTAGGATCTACCTCTGGTGGCAGCTCCTCAACATTAACACCGTACTCGGATGCAACCAGTGCTGCAGTATCAAAATCAATCTCCTGATTGATGGTAGCCATAACCCCCATCAGCATCAGCTTCTTGATAATTTCAGCTGCAGTGCAGCTCATCTTGCTGGCTAAATCCTTAACGATGATGGACTCCCCAACCTTGATGTTCTTAGGACGTGCAATCTCAACCTTTGGTGCCTGTGGCTGCTGCTTCTGGCGGTTGTTGCGGTTATTCTTGCCGCCCTTGCCATTACGGTCATTTTTACCGCCACGGCCGCCAAAGCCATTGGCATTGTTGAAGCTATTGCGGTTATTACCACGGCCATTGCCATTGTTCTTGTTGCGATTGTTGTTTCTTTCCATGCGGTCATTCTGCTCCATACGAGTATTATTGTTGCGCTCACGGCGGTCCTGACGATCATGACGTTCCTGTCTGTCCTGGCTGTTAAAGCCCTGGTTATTATGACGGTTATTATTTACATTCTGGCCGCTATTATTTGGACGATTTCCCTGGCTGCCATTATGGTTCTGATTACCCTGGTTATTCTGGCGGTTATTTCTCTCACCATTGCGGTTATTGTTGAAGCCATTATTATGCTGGCGGCTGCCGTTATTGTTGTCGCCATTATGCTTTCTGTCATTGCCGCCATTACCGCCATTATTGTGGCCATTCTGGTTACGGTCATTTCTGTCGTGCTGGCCATTGTGTTTCTCCTTGCCATTATGCTGAGGCTTCTGCGGCTGCTTTGCTTCAGCCTTGCCACCAGCCTGGATTTTTGGCTGAGTTGGCTTTGCAGGTTTTTCCGCAGGTTTTTCTGCCGGCTTATGAGCAGCCTTTGGCTCCTGCTTAGGCTGTGCCTTAGGTGCCTGTGGCTTTTCTGCCTTCTTTACACTCTCTGCAGGCTTAGCCTTCGCAGCATTAAACGCCTTGATAACCATCTGCTTTTCAGCATCATCAATAGAACTAGAATGTATCTTGCCTTCTATATTGTGCTTAGCTAATAT
>JAFPCE010000089.1 GCA_017390245.1 Selenomonadaceae bacterium | reverse complement strand
GGAGCAGCTGCAGCAGTGGGCTAACCAGGATGAAGCAGCAGGACGTCTGGAGCAGGTGCGGGAGCATCAGCAGGTATGGGCGGATATTATGGCACTTTTAGACCAGCTGACGGAAATTGGCGATGAAGAGGAAGGTGGCAGTAAGGCAGAGAATCTCCGCAGCTTTACTGAGCTTCTGGAGGATGGTATCAGCAATCTTTCTATAAGCATTATTCCACCAGGACTGGACTACGTAAATATTGCCTCCTTTGACCAGAACAGCCTAGCTAACAGCAGAGCGATTTATATCCTGGGAGCTAATGCCGGGACTATGCCAAGGCGTTCCAGTGAAAATATCCTGCTGTCTGATGCTGACCGTATCCGCATGAACAGGGCGGGAGCTGAGGCAAAGCTTTCCTGCGAAGCTATTTCCGTTATTGGTGAGGAAAACAGCTACAATGAAGGCTATTTGCTGTACAAGGGCTTTAACCTGGCCAGAGAATACCTGTGGGTGTCCTACGTGCTGGCAGATGAGTCTGGGGACGGCAGAGAAAAATCCCAGATTGTAAAGAGATTGCAGAAAATGCTGCCACAAGTACCATTAGAATTATATGTTTTGGAAAAAGGCCCAGAGCAGGATGCTGGCCATGATGAAGCTATGCTGGCTAACAGCCGTCAGGCTTTGTCAGCTCTGGCAGGTGCATTGCATCAGTGTCAGGAGACAGGACAGCTGTCCGAGACCTGGCAGGCAGTATATAACTATCTTTTACAGCAGGACAAAACTGATGCGGGGGATGCTGATATTCAGGAAATCCTGGAGCTGGTGAGAAAGGCATTGTCTGCTAAATATGGTGACGATAAGCTGCCAAGGGAAATAGCCCAGGCACTTTTTGCCAGTGGCAAGAGCCTCAGAGGCAGTGTTACCAAGCTGGAAAGATATAATAATTGTCCATTCCAGTTCTACGCCCAGTATGGCCTCAGATTAAAGGATCGTAAAATCAGCAGCTTCAGCAATCCAGAGATGGGCACTCTGCTGCACGGCGTGCTGAAGGAATTTGGCGAAAAGCTGCAGGCAGAAGGCAGGCACTGGAGTGATGTAGAGCCACCAGAACAGAAGCAGATGGTCCATGAGATTATCGGCCGGCTGGCCCCAAGACTGCAGAATAATATTTTGTATTCCCGCCAGCAGCTGCAGGTGCAGTTAAAGCGCATAGAGAGAACTGCGGCCTTTGCATTGGCAAGATTGTGTGAGTTTGACAAGGTCAGCCAGCTAGAGCCAAGCTATTTTGAAAAGAGCTTTGGGGGCAGCAATACCCAGAAGCTGAATTTAGTGTACCAGCTAACTGGCGGCAACCGCCTGGAGCTTAGTGGACAGATTGACCGTATCGACATGTCAGAGGATGGCAGGTATTTCATCATTATGGACTACAAAACTGGCACGGCGGCGATTAATGTTGTAGATGTATACTATGGTTTGAAGCTGCAGCTTTTAACCTATACCCTGGTGGCTATGGAAATGCTGGCCAAGGAGCGGCATCAGGAGTCTCTGCCAATAGGCATGCTGTATTACTTTTTAAAGAAGCCTGTGAAGTCTTTAGGCAGCCATGCTGAGGGCAAGGGGGATATAGTCAAAGCCCTGGAGGATGAGCTGAAAATGCCAGGCTGGATTGTGGCAGATCTGGAGCTGGTGCAGCTGCTGGATAAGGATATTATGGCAAAAACTAACAGCCGCTTTATCAAGGCTTCTCTTAAAAAAGATGGAACTCTGAGCAAGCGGAGCAGCTCTCTGAGAACAGAGCGGGAGCTGGAGATGATTCTGTCTTATGTAGGTAAGCTGCTGGAAAAGACAGGTAACGACATTTTGGATGGTCATATTGAACCAAAGCCATTTAAGAATAAGCAGAGCATGACCTGTAATTATTGCTCTTACAGGGCTCTGTGCGGCTTTGATGCCCAGCTGGCTGGCTTTGGCTATCGCAGTAAGGATATGAAAGATGAGGTCTGCCTGGCTGAAATAGAAGCAAGTCTTGCTCCAGAAGAGCTGGAACAGATTGATAATAAGCTGACGGAAAGAAATAAGGCCAGGGCAGAAGCCAAAGAGGCAGAAGCTAAAGAAAAAGCATCAAAGAAGCAGGAGGTGGCAGAATAATGCCAAGATGGACACCAGACCAGGAGAAAGCCATTAATTTAGATAAAAAGAATATATTGGTATCTGCAGCGGCAGGTTCAGGCAAGACAGCTGTGCTGGTAGAGCGAGTAGTATCCCATCTCCTGAGGAATCCCCGGACAGAAGAGGATGCCTGGGATGTGGACAGGCTGATGGTAGTAACCTTTACCAAGGCGGCAGCAGCGGAAATGAGCCAGCGTATTAGCCTGCAGCTTCAGGCTAAGGCAGCAGCAGAAATGGCTAAGGAAAAGCCGGATATGGCGCTGATTAACCGCTTAAACCGGCAGAATATCATGCTTTCCAGTGCAGCCATCACTACCATTGACTCCTTTTGCCAGAAAATTGTGAAAAATAATTTTGCTGACATAGACTTAGACCCAGGCTTCCGCATTGCTGATGAAAATGAATTGCAGCTTTTGCAGCAGGAGGTTTTAGATGAACTCATAGAGGCCAAATATGAGGCAGAAGATGCAGATTTACTGATGTTAGCTGACAAATACGGCAGTGATAAGGGGGATACAGCCCTTTATGACATCATTAAAAAGCTCTATGGCAAGGCTGTGAACCAGCCATTTCCAGAAG
The DNA here is from genome assembly GCA_017390245.1 of Selenomonadaceae bacterium. Taxonomy (GTDB): domain Bacteria; phylum Bacillota; class Negativicutes; order Selenomonadales; family Selenomonadaceae; genus Anaerovibrio. The sequence continues at coordinate 6,375 of JAFPCE010000089.1, read as the reverse complement.
CATGGCTGCAGGGCCTGCTGCGGTTTTTCCCAGAGGAAGGGCAGGAAGTAAAGTCACTGCAGGACTATGGCGACTGGTGGCAGGTGGTTATGTCTGAGCTGAAAAAAGGTGTAGCAGAGGCCAGGTTCTACTATAGGGCATTTTTAAAGGAGAAGAATCAGGTAGATGAAAAGGAATTTACCAAGGTATTTAATAGATATGAAGAATGTCTGGAACGTGCTGATACTTTAATCAAAGGGGCAGAGGAAGCACTGGATAAAGGCTGGAATGCAATCTATGCAGCCCTAAAACCTCTTGAAGAAACAAAAACTTCTTTTAAGGGACTGCTGGGTGGTAAGGTGCCAAGGCCAGATAATGCTTATGCTATAAAGAAAATAAATGAAGCTATGAGGGACGCATTGACCAGCCTCAAGGATAACTATGTCATTGATGATGAGGAAACCATGATGGAGGATCTTGCTCTTTTAAAGCAGGATGCGGCAGCTCTCATTAACCTGGCTCTGGACTATGGCCAGGCCTACAGCACGGCTAAGCGGGAAAAGAATATTGCTGACTTTAATGACATAGAGCATTTTGCTTTGCAGATTCTGCTTTCTGAAGAAGCTACACCAGAGAATCCTCTGCCATCAGCAACAGCCATGAAGCTGCGGCAGAAATATCAGGAAATCATGGTGGATGAGTACCAGGATACTAACGAACTGCAGGATACTATCGTCAAGCTCATTGCTGGCGATGACCTGGGCAATATGTTCACTGTAGGTGATGTAAAGCAGAGTATCTATGGCTTCAGGGCATCTGAGCCAAGCCTCTTTATCCAGAAATATGAAACCTATGGCAAGGCCGGTGATGAAGAAGCACCGCAGCAGCTCATAACCCTTAGCCGTAATTTCCGCAGCCGCAAGGAAATCCTGTCAGCAGTTAACTTTGTCTTTGGCCAGATAATGCAGAAGCACACCATGGAAATAGAATATGATGATGGTGCTATGCTAAACCCAGGTGACCCTTATGGCTATACCCTGCCAGAGGGGAAGCAGCCAAAAATCATGCCACTGAATCAGGCCGTGGAGCTGGATATTATTAACCTAGAGTCTGAAGAAGCTGAGGCTAAGGAAAAACCTCAGGGCAAAAAGCCAGACAGCGGTAAAGCTGGGGATGAAGCAGAGAGTGAAGAACCAGAGGAAGAACTGCAGCGCATGGAAATGGAGGCCCAGCACATTGCTAACAGACTGAAGGCTCTCCAGCAGGAAGGCTATATGGTCTTTGATCCAGGCGCACCAGCAGGACAGCAATACCGTCCTGTGCGCTGGCGTGATATGGTGATTTTGCTGCGCTCTACCAAGAACAAGGCTGAGGTTATCCAGGAGGTGCTGCAGGCTAATGGTATCCCAGTTTACGCCAATACCGCCGATGGCTATTTCCAGGCTACAGAGATACAGGTGATGACCTCGCTTTTAGCCATTATTGATAATGCCCAGCAGGATGTGCCATTGGCAGCAGTCCTGCATTCGCCTATTGTAGGGCTGGATACTGCTGATATGGCGAAGCTGCGGCTGCTAGCACCAAAGGAGGATTTGTATACGGCACTTTTGCTGGCCAATGGAGCTGACAGCAATTTAGCACCAGAGCTGAAGGCCAAGCTGGCAGATTTTCTCACCAAGCTGTCTGACTGGCGGCGTATGGCCCAGCGGGCAGGTGTGCCAGAGCTTTTGTGGCAGCTGTACCACGATACTGGGTATTATGATTATGCTGGCTGCATGCCAGGAGGCGTTTTGCGCCAGGCTAACCTCCGCATGCTTATCACCAGAGCTCAGGAGTTTGAGGCTACTGATTACCGAGGTTTATTCCGCTTCTTAGGCTTTATTGACAAGATGAAAAAAATGGATACAGATTTATCCATGGCCAGAACCTTAGGTGAAAATGAGAATGTAGTCAGGGTCATGACTATCCACAAATCCAAGGGTCTGGAGTTCCCTGTAGTGGTTATTGCTGATATGGGCAAGGGCTTTAATCTGATGGATACCAGGGATAATGTTTTGGTACATAAATCATTGGGACTGGGACTGAAAACTGTAGATTTGGAAAAGTCTATTTCCTATCCTTCCTTTGCCCGTCTGGCTGTTAAAGCTAAAATGGTGGCAGAAAGCAAGGCTGAAGAGCAGCGCGTGCTTTATGTGGCCATGACTCGTGCCAGGGAAAAGCTGATAATGGTGGGCACAGTCAAGAAAATGTCGGATGCTGCCACCAAGTGGTGCCGTTATATCACATATCAGGATGAAGGTAATCTGGATGTAACAGCTGAAGGCCAGTACCGCCAGGTATTGCCTGACTTTGCTGTGGCTGGTGCTAACAGCTATCTGGACTGGGTAGCCATGGCAGCTGCCCGCCACAGTGATACTGCCAAGGTACTGAGCCAGTATGGTGATAAGTCAGAAGAAGAATATCGCCAGGCCTTAGGACACATGGCTGCTGTTATGGGCCGGAGCATGACTGATGATACAGGGAAAAAGGTGTCTGCACCTTGGCGTTTAAATGTTATACCTGCCAGCTCCCTGCAGTTAGGCTCTGCAGAAGCAGCACCAGATGCCAATGAGCTTTTAGATAAGCTGCTGCAGGGTGAAGCTATGCCAGCATCTAAGGAGGCTGAGGCCAGAATAGCAGCTATTTTGAACTGGCAGTATGATTTCCAGGGAACGGATAAAGTGCCTGCTAAATTGTCCGTTTCTGATTTAAAACGCCGTTTCAGCGGGGAGGCGCAGCAGCTGGAAACACTGGAGGCTGTTAGTGCACTGCAGGAGGAAAAGAGCTACAGCTTCCCTAAGCCTGTGTTTGTACAGCGCCAGGAGGAGCAGGAACGGGCCCAGCAGGCTGAAGCAGCAGAGGCCAGTCAGAAAAAGAAAAAATCCTATGCTGGTGCAGAATATGGTACTCTCATGCATAATGTCATGCAGCATTTAGAGCTGAAAGATGGCTTAACAGCCAGGGATATTAAGGCACAGCTGCAGGTGATGACAGAAAGGGAAATCATTACCAGAGACCAGCAGGATATAGTGAATATTTATAATATACAGAGATTTTTAGCTTCGGATATAGGCCAGCGGATGCTCCATGCGAAAAAGCTATGGCGGGAGCTGCCATTTACCAGAATGCTGGAGGCTGATAAGTATTATCCAGAGGCCTGCCCAGGTACCCGTATTTTTAACCAGGGTGTTATTGACGTGCTATTTGAAGAAGCCAACGGGGATATTATCATCCTGGACTACAAGACTGACAGAAATACAGATCCAGAGGTTATCCGGGATAAGTACAAGATTCAGCTGGATTTATACACTGAGGCTGTGGAGTCCATTATTCCGGCCAAGGTAAAGGAAAGGTATCTGTACATGCTGCGGGATGGCAGTATTGTTAAGGTATAATTATTATAGCCCTCCAGTAAAAACATTAAGGCAGACAGGAAGTATCAGCAGGGAAAATATATTTCAGTAAATATTTTCAATTTGTAGTATAATGAAATGTAAGATTTTTTTTGAGAGAAGGTTTAGGGGAATGCATATTGCCTGTCTGGATACTGAGTCTACAAGCACAGGAAAATATAATGAAATACTAGAACTGGCAATATTCAGCGCCAGGGGAGAGCTGGTGCTGAACAGCCTGTACAAACCAAGGAAAAACCGCCGCTGGCCTCATTCGGAGAAAATACATGGCATCAGCCCAGAAATGGTGCAGGATAAGCCTCATTTTCAGGATAATCTGCGGAAGATACAGAAGATATTTGACCGCAGTGACATGGTGCTGGGCTTTGCTTTAACCAATGACATCCAGCTGCTGGAAAAGTCAGGTGTTACAGGACTGGCGCCAGAGCGCTGCATGGATGTAAGGGATTTGTTCTGGGCGGTTTACGGTGAAGAGCTGGGGATGGATTTATTCCATGTACCTAGTCTGGTAAAGTGTGCCGAGCATTGCGGCTATGAGTGGGAGGAAGATGCCCATTCTGCAGCTGCTGATGCCAAGGCAACCCTGTTTTGCTACGATGTCTTAATGAAGCTCTTTATTAAAAAATATAACCTGTGTCCAATTGAAGAAAATCAGCAGCGGCTGACGGATGAGCAGATTAATACTGCCTGGCAGTACCTCCGCAGCATGGTGGAGACAGAGCTGCTGCATAAGGCCATGGAGAAAGCTAAGGGCTGGCTGTTTTTGCTGCAATATCCAGAGGGATATTCCCTGGTAGCCAGAAAGAAGCCTTTAAAGCCAAAGCAGCAGGAACGGCTGACAGAGCTGAGCCAGGAGGAAGAAGCACCAGTAGAAGAAAATCCATCAGAAAATGGCATTATGGTAGCTGGCATTGAGCTGGCAGACTGCAGCAAGGGCTATGAGGAAATGACAGCGTACTTTGCCCCCAAGCTTGTTAAACGGGAGGGGTACTATAAAACCCTGTACCAGCTGGACAAAGAAGACATCCAGCATTTCCAGGAATACCGTAATACCTTTGAAGCATGATGATTTTGCTGCCTGCTTATACATAGGGGAGATTCATTAGTTTATGGCCAATAGCTGCGTCATATAACGGTTGAGGTGATAAGATGACATTTCCATTTAGCAAGGATAATGATGAGAAAAGTAAAAGCATTCTGGCCAATATCCCAGGCTTTGACAGCGTTATTGGCTGGATGACCAAGGTGCTGCAGGGCGATGCTGGCAGCTTTTCCCAGGTAGTAGACTGGGCCTATGGTGTGGCCATTAATGCGGATTTGCCAGGTGTTTCCAGTGCCCAGGAGCTGGCAGATGAATATACAGCCAAAGGGAAAAATCTGGAGGATGCTGTAGATAAGCTGGTAAGCGATTACTGGGTGAAGTCTGGCATTATGGGCACTGCCACTGGCATAGGCGGTATTGCTACATTGCCATTAAATATTGTCAGCGGTACTGTATTGCAGCTGCGTATGGCAGCGGCTATTGCCCTGATAGGCGGCTGGCGGCTGGAGGACGAAAAGGTCAAGCTGGCACTTATTATGTGCGCTATGGGCTCGAAGGTAGTCAATAAGCTCAGTACCAAAATCGTGGAAAAGGCTGTGGAAAAGGCGGCTGCCAAACTGGCAGGGAAGTTTATCGGTAAAAGCGTGCCAATCATGGGAGCACTTTTCAGCGGTGCAGTAGATGCAGCCACAACCCGTGGTATTGGCAAAATGGCGAAAAAATGGTTCGTTACGGAAGTGCCTCAGGATTTTACCATTGAAGCAGAGTATATAGAGCTGCCTGAAGAAAATGAATAAAAAGATATTTTATGAATTATACCGGTCTGAAAGGTCAGGCCGGTATTTTTTGTCTGCTTCTGGGGCTATAGTATCAGGAAAATCTTGTTACAAAAAAATGAATATGATATTATATAGTTAGGTAAGTCTATTTTTTCGATAATTTTTTAGATGTATAAATGTATAAATGTGCGTATAGATACAATGTAAGTATATGTATAAAAATAAGTATGAAATGAAGTGTTTATCATAGAAGCAGAGCACAGAGACATAGCAAAAGATACTATTCCAGAGCGGGAAAAGAGCAACATGCAGGATAGTCTCATCCGGGGATTCTGCACATTTTATGATGCTGTTTTTGTTATTAATTTCACTACAGAGGTGGCTGTAAACTACTGGATGCAGGCCTTTATGGAAGATCACTATAAGGAAGCCTTTGCGGTAGGAAATTACATAGATAATTTGATGCTTTATATCAATGGTGAGGTACTGCCAGAGGATCGCCACCTTTTTGAGAAGGTAAGCACCATAGAAAAAGTAAAGGAACTGCTGCAGAAGCATTCGCAATATTCCTTTAATTACCGGATTATGCGCCGGGGCATGATACACCATTTCCAGTGGCAGATGGTAATGCCAGATAAGGACGGCGACAGCTTTGTTGTAGGCTTTAAGAAGATTGACAGCATTGTGGAGGCAGAGCAGCGGTACATTCAGCTGCAGAATGAACAGTTAAAGCTGATAGATGTCTTAAGCTCCGAGTACAACACCTTAATAAGCTTTAACATGAAAACCCGGAAAATGGTACTGTGCAATACCAACGAAGAGGACATGGTACGGGGCCAGATTGACGAGTTTATGCGCCATGGGGATTACCAGCAGATTGTCAATGCCTATATAGATAAGTATGTACATCCTGATGATCGGGAAAGAGTCAGGGAATATGTGGTGGAAGCCAATCTGCTGAAAAAAGTGCCTAAGGACAGTGTGTATAAGATGGGCTATCGGCGCATGACGGGCGAAAATGTTGAATATTACGAAGTGAATATTGCCAGAGCAGACGATGAAAGCCAGGGTGTGATTTTTGTTATTGGCATGCGCAATGTTAACGAAGAAACCCAGCGGCAGC
>JAFPCE010000088.1 GCA_017390245.1 Selenomonadaceae bacterium | reverse complement strand
TTTGCGATTGAATTATATCTTAGGAGGTAGTTATTATGGATGTAGCAAAATTAATGGCGGATGTTAATGATTTCGTCTGGGGCCCGGTAATGTTGTTTTTCTTAGTTGGTACAGGTATTTTCCTGACCATCAGGTTAAAATTCCTGCCTTGGAGAAATCTTCCTTATGCAATAAAGATGATTGTCACCAAAAAGGATAAAAGTGCTGGTGATATCAGCCCATTCCAGTCACTGATGACTGCCTTGTCTGCAACAGTTGGTACTGGTAACATCGTTGGTGTTTCCACTGCTATGGTATTAGGCGGTCCTGGTGCTCTGGTGTGGATGTGGATTTCCGCAGCCTTTGGCCTTTCTACCAAATATGGTGAGTCTGTACTGGCAGTTAAGTACCGCAAGACCAACAGCGTTGGAGAAATGGCTGGCGGGCCAATGTACGCTATGAAGTACGGCTTTGGCAACAAGATGATTGGCAGCGTTTTAGCTGGTCTCTTCGCTGTCTTTGCTGTAGGTGCTTCCTTTGGTATCGGCAACATGACTCAGGCTAATTCCATTGCTTCTGCATTTCATGCCAGCCTGGGCATTGATCCTATGATTGTTGGTATTATCTTAGTTGCCTGCTGTTTAGCAGTGCTGGTACGTGGCATTCGCAGCATTGGTGCTGTATCCAGTGTAGTTGTACCAAGTATGGCAGCTTTCTATTTCGTTACTGCTTTGATTGTTATTATAGTTAATGCTGCAGCACTTCCTGCAGGCATTGCTGAAATCTTCCGTATGGCTTTTGCTCCTGATGCTGTGGCTGGTGGTATTGGCGGCTCTATTGTTGCCTCCATGCTGACTGCTATGCGCTGGGGCGTTGCCCGTGGTGTATTCTCCAATGAGGCAGGCTTAGGATCTGCTCCAATTGCAGCAGCTGCTGCCAAGACTGACCATGCCAGCCGTCAGGGCTATGTGAACATGACTGGCACTTTCTTTGACACCATGATTATCTGTGCTTTAACTGGTCTGGTTATTGCATCCTCTGGCATGCTGGGGACTATTGATCCTGCTACTGGAGCACCAATTTCCGGTGCTAATCTCACCATTATGGCTTTCTCCACTGTTTTCGGCGAAGCTGGTAAATACATTGTTTCCATTGCCTTGGCACTGTTCGCTTTCTCCACTATCCTGGGCTGGGAGTACTACGGTGAGAAATCTCTGGAGTACTTAATCAGCAGCCGCAAGGTAATCGTTGGCTATCGCGTATTCTTCAGCCTCATTGCCTTTGTAGGTGCAACCCAGACTCTGGACTTTGTCTGGAATTTCTCTGATACCATGAACGGCCTCATGGCAATACCAAACCTTATCTGCCTGCTGGTACTGAATAAGGAAATCGCCCATGAGTGCTTTGAATATGAAACTCTGGTTGTAGAAAAAGAAAAGCACGGTGAGGAAGTAGATTTAACCAATATGTCCTTAAATGCATAACAGAATATGATGCTAATACCCTGGCTTGTGACGTAAGAATGTCCTAGCCAGGGTGTTTTTATATTATAAAAATGAACTATAAATGCTATAAAAATAATGCTAATACATTGATATCATAATGACATTAATATATAATTGCATTACGGAGGCGATATTATGGCTACTATGAATCTAAATATCAGAACAGACAAAATGGTAAAGGAGCAGGCAGAAGCTATTTTTGCTGAACTTGGCATTAATATGACAACAGCTATAAATATGTTTCTGCGCAGAGCAATTCGGGAAAGAGGAATCCCTTTTGATTTG
>JAFPCE010000087.1 GCA_017390245.1 Selenomonadaceae bacterium | reverse complement strand
TGTGATGGCGGGAGTTATGAAGGCTCCGCTCACCTCGATATTCCTTATCGCCGAACTTTCGAACGGCTACGAACTCTTCATCCCGTTGATGATTTCGGCATGCATAGCCTTTGCCGTAGACCACTACTTCGAGCCCGACTCCGGCTCTAATGTACTGGTGCTGGACAAGGGCATCCGTGGGGCTGTGATTAAGTTCCATGCGCCTATGTCTTATAAAAAGTGTGAGGGTAACCGCATTATTGCCGGCTCTGGTGCTTATTTGAAGCATGTATCTGAGTTTGCTGCGGAAAACGGCCTTACCGGCATGGAATTTGCCTGTGGTATTCCTGGCAGCCTGGGTGGTGCTGTGTTTATGAATGCTGGCGCTTATGACGGCGAAATGAAAAATATCGTGGTGGAGGTTAAGACGGTTACTCATGCAGGCAAGATTGTTACATACCATCAGGATGAGCTGGATTTTGGCTACCGCCACAGCGTGTTCCAGCATAATGGCCAGGCTATTTGTGAGATTACCTTAGAGCTGCAGCAGGGCAACAAGGAAGATATTTTAGCAAAGATGGCTGATTTTACTCAGCGCCGTGAAAGCAAGCAGCCACTGGAGATGCCAAGTGCTGGCAGTACCTTTAAGCGTCCTCAGGGGTATTTTGCCGGGACACTTATCGATGAAACTGGCTTAAAGGGCCTGAAGGTTGGCGGGGCACAGATTTCTACTAAGCATGCAGGCTTTGTGGTAAACTCTGGTGCAGCAACCGCCCAGGATGTGCTGAATCTGATTAAGGAAGTTCAGGACAGGGTTTATGCGAAAAATGGCGTTAAGCTCTACCCAGAGGTCCGCATTATGGGTGAACAATAATATATGTGTGATAAAGGTCATGTTACCATGGCCTTTATTTTATTACCATACCCTGGCGGCAGCCATATTGGTATGGGCAGACGGGAGCATGATAAATATGGCAGTTGAAATTGAAAGAAAATTCCTGATAAATCCGGCTATCTGGCAGCCAAAGGATACTGGTGTCAGCATCCGCCAGGGCTATTTGTCTCTAGATCCATATCGTACAGTCCGGGTCCGGACCAAGGAAATACAGGAAAGCCGCATAGGCTATCTCACTATTAAAGGGAAAACCAAGGGAATTTCCAGGGTAGAGCTGGAGTATGAAATCCCTTTTGCTGAAGCTTCCCAGATGCTGGATGAGCTTTGTCACAGGCCGCTTATTGAGAAGACCCGCTATGTAGAGGAGCATAATGGCCAGGTATGGGAAATCGATGTGTTCTTTGGGGATAATGAGGGCCTGATGGTAGCCGAAGCAGAGTTAAAAGACGAAAACCAGCTGCTGCTTTTGCCAGAGTGGATAGTGCAGGAAGTTTCTGATGATGAAAGATACTTTAACGCCAGCTTGATTAAAAATCCTTATAAGAACTGGAAATAGGCTATAAAGGTTATTTAATATGATGAGCTGATACTCCAGTGTAACAGACGCATAGCAGATCTGGAGATGTTTAGTATTATCGATGGCTTTAACAAGGTGAAGCTGCCAAGAAAAGAGAGAGAATAAATATCAAGATAAAAGGCATCTGATGTGGAGTTTTCCATGTCAGATGCCTTTTGTTATGCAAATATTTAGTTGATGAAATTTCAAATAT
>JAFPCE010000086.1 GCA_017390245.1 Selenomonadaceae bacterium | reverse complement strand
TCTCTGGCCGCCGGAAAGCTCGTTTGGCAGGTGGTGGGCCCTGTCAGCCAGTCCCACTGTATCTAAGAAATGCATGGCCCGCTCTTCTCTTTCCTTCAGCCCCACCCCGGCATATACCAGAGGCAGTGCCACATTGTCCAGAGAAGAAATTCTGGATAAAAGGTTAAAGTTCTGGAATACAAAGCCAATATGCTTGTTGCGCTTCACTGCCAGAGCATCATCGGAAAGATGTGCTACTTCCTTGCCTTCCAGCTGGTAAGACCCCAGTGACGGCCTGTCCAGACAGCCCAGAATATTCATTAAGGTGGACTTGCCAGAACCAGAGGGTCCCATTAAGGCCACAAACTCGCCTTTATGTATATCCAGATTGATACCATTGAGAGCAGCCACTTCCTGATCACCAATGCGATATAATTTTTTGATGCCTCTGAGGCGGATGGTTATATCTTCAGCCATAGCTGCCAGCTCCTATTCATTAAACATTATTTTAGTGCATTATTACATTGGCGGTCCGCCTGGCGGCCCGTTTTTTTTAGATGAGGAGGAACTGCTTTCCTTGGCCTTGTAGGTTACCAGGATGCTGTCACCATCAGACAGTCCGCTGACAATCTCCACATACTCATCACTGTAAATGCCAGTTTCCACATAACGGTTTTCTGTCTGGCCCCTGCCTAAATCCACTACCACATAAGAACCCTGGGAATCTGTCTTCAAGGCAGAGATTGGTACTGCCAGGGCATCGTCCTTTTCGGCTGTAATAATTTCTACACGGGCAGTCATGGCTGGCAGCAGCAGATTTTCCGGATCATCTACGTCCAGCACTACATAATAGTAAATAACGCTGTTGCTGTTACTGCTGCTGGAGGTGCTGCTGGAGTTAGTATTCCAGCTGTTGCTCACGTCTGTCTGGGAAATCTTGGAAACCTTAGCTGTAAAGGTTTTGCCAGTATAGGTATCTACAGTGAAGGTAGCCTGCTGGCCCACCTTTACATTGCCAATATCAGTTTCATCCACCTTGGCCAGAATCTGCTTTTTAGATAAATCCGCAATGGTCATAATCACAGTTGGATTGCTATTGCCCTGTACTGCCATAGTACCAGCAGTCTTTGGCTCACCTACCACAATACCGTCCATAGGAGCGGTAATGATGGTTTCATTTAAATCAGACTCAGTTTTAGACAGAGAGCTTTCTGCTGTATCGTAATTGTACTGAGCATCCTCTAAATCCTCCTGGGATTTGGCACCAATGGAGTAGAGATACTCAGCTCTGTTGTACTTAGAGCGGGTATTGGTTACCTTGTACTGGGCCTGGGCTCTGGTAGCCTCATAGTCCTTGCCATCCAGAATAGCTACAGTCTGGCCGGCTTTAACGATATCATTTTCCTTTACCAGCACAGATTTTATGCGGGCAGTTATCTTAGAGCTTACCTCTACAGAATCCACCGGACGGATAGTGCCTGTAGCGGAAACCACAGACTTCATATTCTGCCGGGATACCTGCACTGCCTGGCCGGTTACTGCCTTAGCTGCTTCATCCTTGGCAGAGTAATATTTATAACCACCAAAGGCTATAGCTATCAGCACCACCACTACTGCTGCAATTATCAGCTTTCCCTTAGTCTTCATACTTACCTCCCACTGCGCCAGGATATTAGCTGTATACTAACTATCCTGGCATCTCATTATTCAGAGGCTGTCACAGAGGGACTAACCTCAGTTCCCATATCGCTTTCCACTGCAGCCTTGTAACGGGCGTAATCATACTGGGCGCTGATATGGTTTTGTCTGGCAGTTGCCAGTGCTGTCTGGGCATCAATAATATCCAGCATAATGCCTTCACCTGCCCTGTACTTTTCGTTGGCAATGAAGTAATCCTCTTCAGCTTCCTTCACTGCGTCCTGAGTAGATTTAAAGCGTTTTTCTGCCTCACGCATGCTGTTATAATTCTGCCTCAGGGACAGATTAATATCACTTTCATCCTGAGCCAGAGCCAGCTTGGCACTTTCCAGCTCAGCCTTGGCCTTATCCACCTTGCCAGCAGTAACGCCACTGTCAAAGATATTCCAGCTGGCACCTACTGTGGCAGTATAGGTATGGTTATCACTGCTTGGCACTACCTGCTTGTTCCAGCCTGCATTCAGATTTAAATTCACTGTTGGATAATAATCTGCCTTGGCACTGGAAACTGCCAGTTCCTTTTGCTGTAAGGTGTATTTATCTATCTGCAGCTCCTTGCGGTTGGCCATAGCTGCTGCTACACAGCTGCTGACATCACTAGTAAAGCTCTCATAAACGAAATCATCCGTAAGCTCAATTGGCTCATTGTAATCAAGGTACAAAAGATTATGCAGCTTGCTTAGACTGTTATCATAGCTGTTCTGCCCCTTTATCAGGCTCTGCTGGGCATTGGACAGCTCTACCTGGGAACGCAGTACATCTATTTTGGCCTTGCTGCCTGCAGAATACAGCTGCTCCACGTTGGTTAAATGTTTCGCGTATTTATCTACAGTATCCTGATATACTCCTATCTGCTTCTTAGCTTCCAGGGCATCATAGTAGGCCTTTATCACATCCAGCTTCATGGTTTCCCATTTGCGCTGGGTCTTCAGCTTAGCTATATCTAAGCCCAGCTCGCCTTCTTTAATGCCATTCTGGTTGCTTTTGTTAAACAGAGGCAAAGAAGCTGATAACCCATTGCTATTGCCATACTGCCAGCCATTGTCATTATTATCAGAATCGCTGAAATTGGCAGAGGCCTTTACGCTGAAGCTGTTCTTGCCCCGCTGCTGCTTCAGCTCCGCTCTGGCCATGTCCTCATTTAAACGGGTAATGGCCACGTCCGGATTATTAACCAGCGCCATCTGCACTGCATCCTCCATGGAAAGAGCCATACAGCTGCCAATTACTGACTGGCTGAATAGCAGACAGCCCAGCATAGCTGATGTTATTAATTTTCTATTCTTCATATCAATACCCCCTTAGCGGCAGGCTATATTTGTTTTGCTACGATGAAAAATATAACCATTTTTTCTTATGCTTATCTTATACTTTTATTAAAAATACATTAAAATCTGTTTTTATACAAAGAAGGACATATAAGTGCTGCCACCTATATGCCCTCCCATACGCTATTACTCTTTTAATTTATCCCGCATAACCTCTATGGCCTTTTGCAGCTGCTCATCCACT
>JAFPCE010000085.1 GCA_017390245.1 Selenomonadaceae bacterium | reverse complement strand
GTAACTAGGGCAAAGCCCTTCTGGGCAGCCAGCTTTCCTGCACATTCTATAAGCTTTTCCTTTGTCAGCCGTCCATCCTCCCGCTGCTCTCTTGTAGTTTTTCTTTCAGCCATATACCGCTTGCACCCTCTTACACAACTTCCATAAATTTACTAACAGCTTCCGCCTGTTATACAGACCTGTTATAAAATAACCAGCCTGCCCCTGGCAGAGTTATACCTGCTATAGCCAGCAAAGCTGCAATATTTTCACTTAAATCACCTAATGCTGCCCCTTCTAAATAAATCCTTCTCACGCCGTCTACGGCAAAGCGCAGGGGATCTGCCCAGGTACAGAGCTGCAGGATTTCAGGCATATTATTAATAGGCGTGGCAATGCCAGATAAAAGCACCATCGGCATCATTAATACCATTAAATACACCATAACCTGCTGCATGGTAGCAGAAACTGCCGAAATCATCAAACCTGCCCCTGTCAGGCTCAGCATGAAGATAAGCAGCAGTATATACAAATCCACTACACTGCCAGCAAAAGGAATCTCAAACCAGAATCTGGCAATGAGAAACAGCATGGTACTCTGTACTACGCCTACCAGCATTGGCACAACTGCCTTTCCCAGCAGTATTTCTACTGGCGAAAGAGGCGTCACCATCAGCTGGTCAAAGCTGCCCTGCTCACGTTCTTTGGCAATGGACATACCTGCCAGCAGCAATACTTGCACAAAGGCTATCATAGCAATAAGGCCTGGGGAAAAAATCCATCTGGTAAGCTGGTTGGGATTGTACCAGGTACGGCTTTCCACCTGTATCATACCCAGGGAAGCATTTTTTCCTGCCAGACCAGCATTTTTTGCCCTCTCAATATTATAAGCATTTATTATATTTGAGCAATAGCCCATGGCAATGCCTGCCGTAGAGCTGTTTCTGCCATCAGCTATCAATTGTACTGGGGTATTTTCCCCTTGAGCTAAGTGTCTGGCAAAATTCTGGGGAATTACCACCGCCACCATAGCTTTTTCGCTATCCACAATCTCCTTAATGCCCTTAACATTATCCAGTACCGCCACCAGCTGGAAGCTTTTATTTCCCTGAAAATGAGCTAATAACTGCCGTGACTCTTCGCTATGATCCATATCCACCACAGCATAGGGCACTTCATCCAGATTATAGCTGGCAGCATAACCAAAAAGGAAGCCCTGTGTCAGTGCAGGCACAATCATCATTACCCGCATTCTCTTATCCTTCAGGGTAGTTAAGAGCTCCTTCTGTACCATGAAAAAAAGACGCTGGCAAAAGCTTTTCAGATTATTGATAAACTCCATGGCTCTCTAACCTGCCCTTCTTTTGGTTAATTTAAAAGCCAATCCTGTAAACACCAGTCCATACCCCAGCAGAATCATGGATTTCTCCATGATTAGCGGCCAGTAATTGCCAGTCAGCAGCAGGGATTTCAGTAATTGCAGATAATGGGTTGTTGGGAATATTTCACTGATAATCCTGATGGCCAATGGCTGGGAATGTAAATCAAACAAAAAGCCTGACAGCATCATAGATGGCAAAAAACTGATAAGCAGAGATACCTGGCAGGCTAAAAACTGGTTTTTAGTCATAGCCGAAATGGTTAAGCCCAGCCCCAGAGCCACAATTATGTACAGCATAGACACCAGTAAAATAATTACCAATGATCCCCGCACTGGCAAATCATACAGGAATATGCCCACTCCCAGACACAGGCAGAAGCCGCAAAATGCCACACAAAAATAAGGAATTAATTTGGCCAGCACTATTTCCAAAAGCTTGGCCGGCGTTACAAACAATGCTTCCAATGTGCCTCTTTCCCATTCCCTGGCCATTACCACAGCAGTGAGAAAAACTCCGCACAGAGTCAGTACCATCATCATAATTCCCGGTACAAAGAACCAGGTACTGGTATTAGCATCGTTAAACCAGATTCTGCTTTCTACAGTTATCTGGCCAAAGCCAGTCTCGGCAATTTCCATACTAGCCAGATTTTTTGTCATCACATTACTAAGTACAGCACCCTCAATATAACGCTGGGCTGACATGGCCGTAATGGACTCAACCCCGTTTAATATCAGCTGCAGCCTGCCATTGCCCCTGGCAAAATCAGCGCTAAAATCATTTGGCACCACCAATATAGCATCTGCCTCATGTCTTTCCAGCATTTTTCTGGCTTCGGCCAGACTGTGGGTATAGCTAGGGGAAAAATATTCTGAACCATTGACAAAGCTTACTACTTCCCTGGCAGATGGCGAGCTGTCCTCAAGGACAACAGCTACTGGCACATTTTTCACATCCAGGGACATGCCATAGCCCATGATAATGATTAATATAATTGGCAGAACTACTCCCATTAAAAGAGTACTGCTGTCCCGTTTTATCTGGCAGAATTCCTTCTTGATTAAAACCAGTAAACGTCCTGCTCTTAGCATCAGCTCACCTTCCTTCCCTGTTTTTTTCTACTATGGCAATAAAAATATCATTCATGGATTTATCCAGCATATTCATTGATTTACGAATTTCATCTGGACTGCCAATAGCCAGCATTTTCCCCTGATCCTGAATCATAATGCGGTGGCAGTAGTCTGCCTCCTCCATAAAATGGGTTGTGACGATAATAGTAGTACCAGACTTTGCCAATTTATCAATCTGCTGCCAGAAAACCTTGCGTGCTAAAGGATCAATGCCGCTGGTAGGCTCATCCAGAAAGAGAATTTTCGGCTTGTGCAGCAGTGCTGCCGCCATAGACAGCCTCTGTTTATAGCCTAATGGCAGCATCTCACTATTTATCTGCTGTCTGTCAGTTAACCCAAGCTCATCTGACACCTCCAGAATTCTCTCCTGCAAATTTTTACCTTTTAACCCGTATATACCACCATAAAACCTGAGATTTTCATAAGCAGTCAGATTGCCATACAAGGAAAATTTCTGTGCTACATAGCCAATGCCTTCCCTGGCCTGCCGGCGGTTTTTCCTCACATCTATGACGGCTACCTCCAGCTCCCCTGAGGTTGCTGGCAAGAGACCACATAGCATGCGAAAGGTAGTAGTTTTGCCTGCACCATTAGGACCAAGCATGCCAAAGATTTCCCCTTGCTGCACTTGAAAAGAAGTATTATCTACTGCTGTAAAATCACCAAAGCGCTTAACAAGATTTTTTACACGTATATCTATAGATTTGTTTTCTGTATTTGCCGTTTCTTCATTATTTGCCTTAATTTGTACCTTAGATGTATCGCCCCCCAGGCCCTTTAAACCTTTAGGCCATTCCTGCTGCAAATCATTGAATTTGCCACTGGCCAGCAAGCCGCCTTTATCCAGCATATAAATCTGCTGGCATTTCTGCGCTTCTTCCAGATAAGCAGTACTAACTAGAACTGTTAAGCCTTCTGCCACCTGCTGCTGGATAATCTCCCATATTTCACGCCTGGATAAAGGATCTACACCTACTGAAGGCTCATCCAGAACCAATAGCTTGGGACTAGCCACTAATGTACATATCAGTCCAAGCTTCTGCTTCATGCCGCCTGACAGCCTGCCTGCCAGTCTGCTGGTAAAAGCTTCCATATCCGTAAGCTTTAGCAGCTGGGTAACCCTGTCCGCCTGCAGAGCTTTTGGGACATCATGCAGCTCTGCATATAAATCAATATTTTCCTGCACAGTTAAATCTTCATATAAACCAAATTTCTGGGGCATATAGCTAATAAGCCCCTGCACCTTTTCCGCATGAAGCTTAATGTCCATGTCCAATACCCTCAGGCTGTTATCACTTCCCAGAGGAATTAAGCCGCAGACCATACGCAATAAAGTAGTTTTACCAGCACCATCTGGGCCTGCTATGCCTGTAATACTGCCTTGCTTCACCTTCAGCTTTACATTATGCAGTAAAACCCCTTCTGCCAGATATTTTTCACCTTCACTCATAATGTCCCTCTCAAATGCTTCTGCCCTATTCTTCAAATTTTACAGTGGCAGGCATGCCCATGCGCAATAAATTATCCTCATCATCTACCATAATATGAACTTCATATACTAAGTCTGTCCTAAGCTCTTCTGTCTGCACATTTTTCGGCGTAAATTCTGCTGTTTCTGAAATATAACCAACCTGGCCTGTAATTGCCTTGCCCTGCTGGCTGTCAATAAATATCTTCGCTTCTTTGCCCTCATAAATTTCAGCCAGCTTTGTTTCAGGAACATATATCTTTATCCATTTCTTCCCTTGAGGTGACAGCTTAAAGACTGGTTTATTTGGACCTGCCATATCTCCAGGTTCTAAAAGCCGTGAACGGATAATACCTGCCTCTGGCGCTGTCAGTTCACACTGAGTTATGAGATATTGCAAGCGCTGTATTTCGGCATCAATAGATTTAAGCTTAGCCTCAGCTCCCTGCACATCCTCAATTCTTGCACCAGCTATCATTTCCTGCAAATTCGCTTCTGCCTCAGCTAAAGCAGCCTCCTTGGCCTCAAAATCATGATAGGAATTATCCAGTTCCTGCTGGCTGATTCCAGCTACGGAATTAAATATATCCAGCTTTCTCTCATAAAGACCTTGAGCATGGTCACGGCTGGACTGCATTTGCCGCACCCGTTCCCTGGCTTTAGCAATATCCTCACTGCGGTTTCCATTATGCAGCTTTGCTACATTGCTGTTCTGTCCTTGCTGCTCAGCTTGAAGCTTCAGCAGCTGCAGCTCAAGTTCCTTTGTATCCAGCTTTGCCAGCACCTGTCCCTTAGAGACCTGCTGCCCCTCCTCCACTAAAATTTCACTGATTCTGTCACTTTGGCGAAAAGCCAGAGAAACCTCCTTAACATCCACATTGCCATAAAAGGTCATAGCATCCTTTTCAGTTCTTGACTGCTGCCATCCAAAATAAATACCACCTGCTGCTATCAGTAGTACCACTAACAGCAATAGCTTTTTCCTGCCTGTTCCCACTACACTTCCCCCTCATTCTTTAACTCATAAATTCTGCTACAGCTTCTTTGCATCAACTTAACATAGGCTATAATAATATTCTGTCATTTGATTTAATC